>CALBPH010000656.1 GCA_937899365.1 uncultured Leptolyngbya sp. | reverse complement strand
CAATCAAGAAGACGACAACGGAAGGTACACCAACCTGCTTGGCAAGCAGAATGTGCTCACGAGTCTGGGGCATAGGGCCATCAGCTGCAGAGCAGACAAGAATAGCACCATCCATCTGAGCCGCGCCCGTAATCATGTTCTTCACATAGTCTGCGTGTCCAGGGCAGTCTACGTGAGCATAGTGACGATTCTCAGTTTCGTACTCTACATGAGCAGTGTTGATGGTGATACCCCGCGCTTTTTCTTCGGGGGCCGCATCAATATCCTCATAGTTACGAGCTTTAGCGCCACCAGCTGCCGCCAGCGTCATAGTGATAGCGGCTGTCAGAGTGGTCTTACCATGGTCAACGTGGCCGATGGTGCCGATGTTAACGTGGGGTTTACTTCTTTCAAACTTTTCGCGTGCCATTTATTTACTGTGTCCCTAAATTACTTATGCGTTCCCTTTGTTTCTGGCGATAATCGCCTCAGCCACATTGCGCGGAACATCCGCGTAGTGACTAAACTCCATAGAGAATATGCCTCGACCCTGGGTCTTTGAACGGATATCGGTGGCATAGCCAAACATTGCAGCCAAGGGTACATTTGCACTCACTTTGGCCAACCCATCCTCAGACCCCATACCCTCAATCTGGCCTCGACGAGAGTTAAGGTCTCCCATGATGTCGCCGAGAAACTCCTCAGGAGCTTCAACCTCGATTTTCATCATAGGCTCCAGTAATACTGGAGAAGCCTTTGTGACTGCGTCTTGAATAGCCATTGATCCAGCGATCTTAAAGGCCATTTCAGACGAGTCCACATCGTGGTAAGAACCATCAACCAGTGTGACTTTAATGTCGATCACGGGATACCCAGCTAGGATACCAGATTCGCACTTTTCTTTCATGCCAGCTTCAGCAGGCCCAATGTATTCTTTAGGCACTGTACCACCAGCAATCTTAGACTTAAATTCGAAACCCGAGCCTTCTTCCCCTGGTTCAACCTCAATCACAACATGGCCAAACTGTCCTTTACCACCACTTTGACGCACAAACTTACCTTCAGTGGTAATCGCCTTGCGAATGGTTTCGCGATAGGCAACCTGGGGTGCGCCAATGTTTGCTTCGACTTTAAATTCTCGTTTCATACGATCCACGAGAATATCTAGGTGAAGCTCCCCCATTCCTGCAATCACTGTCTGATTCGTTTCAGGATTTGTGGATACCCTAAACGTTGGATCTTCTTCAGACAAGGATTGCAAAGCTTTTGCCAGCTTTTCCATATCCTGCTTGGTTTTTGGCTCCACAGCTACGGATATGACCGGTTCTGGCACAAATAAGGATTCTAGAACAATTGGACTGTCAGTGGTGCAAATAGTGTCGCCTGTGGTCGTGTCCTTGAGACCTAAAACAGCTCCCAAGTCACCAGCGCGCAACTCATCCACCTCAATCCGATCATCCGCCTTAAGGACAATTAAGCGAGAAATTCGCTCTTTCTTATCCTTGGTGGCATTGTACACGTAGCTACCTTTGGCCAACACCCCCGAGTACATACGGATAAATGTCAGTCGTCCGTAAGGATCTGCCATGATCTTGAACGCCAAGGCAGCCAACGGTCCATCGTCCTCTGGTGGCCGATCACCCATTTCTCCATCTGGCAATGTGCCTTGAATAGGGGGCACATCTTTAGGAGAGGGAAGGTAATCAACTACGGAATCCAACAAAAGCTGAACGCCTTTGTTTTTGAACGCTGACCCACAAAGCATGGGCACGAGCCCACCGCTGGTCACCCCTTTGCGTACCGCACTCATGATTTCGTCAGTGGTCAGTTCCTCTCCCTCGAGATACTTTTCCATGAGCGCATCATCAGTTTCTGCGATCACTTCAATCAGAACAGTTCTGTACTGTTCCGCTTGCTCCTGGAGTTCGTCAGGGATATCGGCTTCCTCAATATCTGTTCCCAAATCATTGGTATAGATGTGGGCCCGCATTTTGACCAAATCCACCACACCCTGAAACTGATCTTCAGCACCAATGGGTATTTGAATAGGTACAGCATTGGCTTTGAGCCGTTCACGCACCTGATCGTAAACTCGGAAAAAATTAGCTCCGGTACGATCCATCTTGTTGACAAAAGCAATGCGTGGAACGCCATAGCGATCGGCCTGCCGCCAAACAGTCTCTGACTGAGGCTGAACACCACCGACTGAATCGAAAACAACGATCACACCATCGAGGACCCGCATTGAGCGCTCCACTTCGATGGTGAAATCGACGTGACCGGGCGTATCAATAATATTGATTTGATGATCACGCCAGCTGGTACTGATAGCAGCAGCCGTGATTGTGATGCCACGTTCCTGCTCTTGCTCCATCCAGTCAGTGACGGCATTGCCGTCATGGACCTCTCCAATCTTGTGAACAACACCAGAGTAGAAGAGGATCCGTTCAGTTGTGGTGGTCTTACCCGCATCAACGTGGGCGGCAATACCAATATTTCTAACTTTGTCTAATGGAGAGGTACGTGCCATGGCGGTAACTTTCAAACGACATATCTGACAGTCGTATCCCTACGTAAGGCCGTTTGGCCAAACCGTCGTGCCAAGAAATTAGTAGCGATAATGGGCGAAGGCCTTGTTAGCTTCCGCCATCCGGTGGGTTTCTTCGCGCTTACGAACAGCACCGCCTGTCTCATTGGCAGCATCCATAAGCTCATTAGCAAGCTTTATGGCCATGCTCTTACCGGCTCGCTGACGAGCAAACTGAGAAATCCACCGTAGGGATAGGGCTGTGCCTCTATCTGTCCGTACTTCCATAGGGACTTGGTAGGTGGCACCACCAACACGGCGTGCTTTAACCTCAACCAAAGGCGTCGTGTTGCGAACGGCTTGCTCAAATACTTCTAGAGGCTCATTACCGGTGCGTTCCTCAATGAGCTTAAAGGCTCCGTACACAATGCGGAGTGCCAAAGACTTTTTGCCGCTGACCATGATGCGTCGAACCATCATGCTAACCAATCGGCTGCTATAGACAGAATCAGGTGGAACAACGCGCTTTTGAGCGCTCGAACGACGAGACATAGTAATCCTTTAAGTAAGAGGTATGAGTTGAGTGCTAAGAGTTGGCTGACGCCAACAATGTTTAGCTAGAGAGTTTTGTGGCGCATACACTAGCAAACGCACTGCAACTACACGAAAGTTAAGGGACACACCTGCCCACCTCCCGTAGTGCGCTGCCGCAGAACCGTTACTCTTTAGGGCGCTTAGCGCCGTACTTTGAACGACCTTGACGGCGATCTTTCACCCCAGCAGTATCGAGGGTGCCTCGAATAATGTGGTAACGAACACCGGGAAGATCCTTAACACGTCCACCACGAATCATAACGACGGAGTGTTCTTGCAAATTGTGACCAATGCCTGGAATGTAGGCAGTCACCTCAAAACCAGACGTTAGTCGGACCCTAGCTACCTTACGCAACGCTGAGTTGGGTTTCTTAGGCGTTGTTGTATAGACTCGGGTACAGACTCCTCGACGCTGAGGACAACTCTTGAGCGCTGGGGATTTTGTCTTCTTTTGAGCGTTGCTACGCTCACTCCGAATGAGCTGTTGAATGGTTGGCATACTAGAAAAGGCAAATGCCTATTGCTTCGAAGTTTTCACAAGACCCCATCCTATCGATTCCAGGGGTTTATTGTCAATTTAATTTTAGCGTTTTTGATTTTGTAGCAACCGGCTGCTGGCGTAGCCTTTCCTGTGGAATTATGCATACAGCGGATCGCTGCGTACATGGCTGCTAGCATCTAACTAACTGTTAACTGTCAGGGATTATGTGTGCCCTGACCCATATGCGCCGAGCCTTAACATCTTTGATTCGTTAAATTCGTTAAAGGGTTAGCGCACCGTTTCACTTGTCAAACACTCAACAGCCTAGATAGACATCAATTAGTCCATCTAGGCTACTGGTGAGTACTAAATAGCTAGGCGATGCCTATACCAACGAGGAAAACATCTGATAGGCGGTAAACCCAGCTAGAAAAACTGATGACTATTTCTTTTGGTCTGTGCGGGCGTAGTCATCCTGGAAGCGGATAATGTCATCTTCCCCTAGGTATTCGCCATTTTGTACTTCAATTAATACCAGAGGGATAACACCTGAGTTTTCTAGCCGATGCGCTGTGCAGGCAGGCACATAGGTAGATTGATTGGTGCAGAGAAGGATCTCCTGTTCACCACAGATGACTTTGGCGGTCCCGGATACTACGATCCAATGCTCACTGCGGTGGTGGTGCATCTGGAGGCTGAGGCGATGCCCTGGCTTTACTTCAATACGCTTGATTTTATAGCCTTTACCTTCTTCAAGGACAGTGAACGAGCCCCAGGGGCGTGTATCGCTGACGGGGGAATTATTGGTAATAGCACCCAAGCTTTCTTTATTTTCTTGAGTAGAAGACTTGGGGCGATCGTGAGTTTGGACCATGGTGATAGTTCCTGTTTGGAGAAGTACAGATATCGCTAACGGCTAAGGTTAAATAACGGTTAACCCTGTAGGCACTGCCAAGGCCGGCAGCGCTAACCTGAGGCCGATAGCAGTAGGCCTCATGACCAATGCGGACTGTGTGTCAGCACAAATTTTGAATAGCGGTTTAACTACCGTAATAAGAGTATCTACAGGGATTTTTTTATTGATTGCAGCCACAGACGCTTCAGGTTAAGAATTAGCCCCTAGAGCCCATGGTGGCAATTTTGGCAATGTTATTTAATTCCGGTCCAATCATAACAGCGGAATTTAGATAGACGTCACGCGTATGGCCACTTAAAGGGGCAATTAAACGGAGTCTTCAATTTAGGGGGTTTACCTTAAAGGTTGCTTCAACCACACGTGATTTTTACGGACGATTTGGGTCTGGAGGAGTTAAGAAAACACCCAAGGCATTATTGATGCGTGCCGCTGTGCGTGGATGACGATTAATCAGTTGCCCCCCCAGATAGAGACTCGATGAACTGCCCCCATCTAAGTTAAGGGCTTCGCTACAGCCAAGTTTTTGTAAAATTTGGGCGGTTTCTGCCAGGGTGGGGCCGCGACCACCAACACGGTCTTGAATAGTGGTGAGCTTTATTTGACCACTGGGGGTAAGGCCAAAAATACTGCGGGGCGCTTTGCCTTCGATAAAGTTACGGTTAAATCCTTCCCGTTGAGGGTCTAGGACGATTTTGCCTTGGGTTATGAGTAAAGGGCCGGCCCCCAGAATATGGGGAAACTGTTCAAAATCAGAAGGCTGGGACTGTTGATTGATAGCGATGGCCGTCCCTGGAGAAAAGACGGGTGCGACGGATTTGAAAGCTCTAAGAACAAGTAGGTAGCCGTCTGTGGGGATGGGAATAGCATTCTGACCAGCGGTGCCCATGGAACGCTGCTGACTTACTTGATTATTTTGAACTGTGACGACAATTTCATTGTCTACCAGGGTGGTGTATTGATCGCCCCAGTCGCCGGTATAGCCAGCAATACCGGCTTTGACATAACCACTGTTGAAGAGGTCGATGGGAAAGGATTGATTCTTGGCGGTGACTGTGGTGCGTAGGGCGAGGCGCTGCATCATGACGTGGCCTTGGTCGTCCCAGCCAACCGCGCCACGGTCAAGAATAGGGCCAGAAATCCAACGATTGTTGTAGCGCAGGGCTCCTAGCGGTAGCTGATTATTGCGGTTAAAAAAGCCGCCATTGATTAAGGCTGTGGTCTGCCACTGCTCGGCTAGGTCCGTTGGGGGTTTAATACCGCTGGCTCGATGGGGAAATGCCATTATTGGCAGCAGCGCAACGTCGGAGCGAGTTGGATCCAGGCTTAAGGTATGGACTGAAAACCGCTGGCTGTTGAGCGCAACGTAACGCTGCTGGAATTGAATGCCGTCAGCCCAGAGAATTTCTTTGGGTTGGAGGGCATCGGGACGAATGTCAATGATCAGTCGATTGGGCTGGGCCAAGCTCCAAACGTGGGGATGAAGATAGTTAGCAACCGTGAGTGTAAGGGTGGTGCGCTGGGCATTGGAGCTAATGTTGACGCTTTTGAGGTTATTGTTGGGCACCAGCTTAAAGCTTTTGATGACGGCTTCTGCAATGGCGGCATCAACTGTGACTGTAATGCTATTGGCAGCTGGGCTGACTTGCCACCCGGCTGGTTGATTCAAATCTAACACCAGCCGATCGCCCCAGGTTTGGCGGCCCTGCCGTAGGGTCATAATCTGGCTTGCCGGCAGTTGCAGATCTAGAACAGAGCCCTGGGTAGTGACCTGCCAGCCATACTGACGGACCAGTGGCGCGATATCTAGATAGCGGCTGTTTTGATAGTGCCAGGCAGGCAAAGTTAGTCTGGTTGGGTTGGGTGGAGCAAACCAGGTCACGGGTTGTTGGGTGGGGGTACGAGTGCTGCCGAGATCAACGCCTAGCTGGGTTGCGATCGCGCCGTCAACAATACCAACCAGCTCACGCCGCTGTTGCCATGCACCATTCACCAAACGTCCATTAATACGCAGCTGTCCACCACTGGCGGTGGGTTCTGCCGCTTGCGCTAGTGCCAGTTGACCAATTGCTGATGTAACAGCGTTTGATAGAGCCGGCTGCGGATCTATCTGGGCGCCCCCCAGAACAAAGCCACAGACGCACAGCATCAGGACAAAGTACTTCAGTGATGACTTCAAATGAAGCGACCAAGGATCTTGGACTGACATAGGCAATGAAGCGAATTAAATAAAGCAAAGCGGCAGCAGCAGTAGGACTTTCAGATATCGATTTAGAAATTCAGATTCTAGATAGAGACGATATCAATCCTGACGCTCATACCAAGGGTACTCCCTCCCAAAAACTCGCCTAGGACCAGCACAGGTGAGAAAGTCAGAATAATCACAAATCCTGTAAACCAGGCTGCAGAAACATTACCCAACAAAAAATTAGGTTTCGATGCAGTCATGCAGGGGCATTTAAACCCTGCAAATGGCCAAACTGCTATCTAAAGCTAATCTTTGGGAGCACTTAACGGTTCTTGACTTATCCAAGTAGCGCGCTTGATAATGTCAATCCTTAAAGATTTGCGGAGGAGTACCCAACGCAATTTGCAAGGTTCAGTGAAGAATATCTAATTTTGATTTACTTTTAAAAAGTAAAGGCAGTGTGCTCACCGTCTTTATGAACAAGCCACTTGAGTAGTCATCGGCAATGGCCCTCCCTGAGATGATCTTCCCATAGCAATGCTAGGAGTATCAATCTATACATATCAGTCCTGTTCAGCAATGTTGACTGATTAAGTGGGTCGTTGCGGTAGAGCTTTTCTTCACAGTCTACCCATTCTGTAAATAGCTCATTTTGGCCGACTCGTCCCCAGATATCTCTGGGGACGATGTTTCAATCTCTATCAATGTTGACTGTTGGCAATCTCATCCAGCAGTAGCCATTGAATCGTTTTTTCTATTCTCTTCTTGCGACTGGCTCATGGTTAATAAGCGCGTGGATAATCTTCAAGCAAATCAGCATCCTCAAGGTCAGGTGGTCTCAGGCCCCAAATCTCTGGTGGAGGAACGAGATGCCTGTGGTGTAGGGTTTATTGCTGATCAGCAAGGACGTGCTAGCCACCGCTTAGTTGCCGACGCTCTCCATGCCCTCAGCTGTATGGAACATCGAGGTGGCTGTTGTGCAGACCAGGACTCCGGTGATGGCGCTGGCATCATGACGGCTATTCCGTGGAAAATTTTGCAACGTTGGGCGGGGTCTACCCCTTTAACACCCGGTCGAGTGGGTGTGGGTATGACGTTTTTGCCCCGCCATGGGAAAGCCGCCGCCATCGCTAAGCAGCAGTTTGCCCAAGTGGCCCAAGCAGCCGGGATGACGGTACTCGGATGGCGACCCGTACCGGTTGTCTCTGATGCTTTGGGAGCCTTGGCTCGAGAGTTTGAACCTCAGATTGAACAGGTGCTGGTGGCGTCTACAGTGGCAGACGATGAGTTAGAACGTCAGCTATTTTTACTCCGTCGTGCCTGGGCCCGCGCCCTAGAGGCAGTTGAAACGTCCGATGAGGTGGCCACAGCCCTCCAGGACCTCTATGTGTGCTCCTTTTCTAGCCGCACCCTGGTGTACAAAGGCATGGTGCGCAGCGAAGTTTTAGGACAGTTTTATCTAGATTTACAAGACAGCGACTACGAAAGCGCCTTTGCGGTGTATCACCGTCGCTTTAGCACTAACACCATGCCCAAGTGGCCCCTAGCTCACCCGATGCGACTGCTAGGGCACAACGGTGAAATCAATACCCTAATCGGCAACATCAATTGGATGATGGCCCGCGAGGCTGATTTGGCCAGTCCGGTGTGGGGCGAGAGCTTAGAGCAACTCAAGCCGATTGTGAACGCCGATAATAGCGACTCGGCCAACCTAGACAATGTTATGGAGCTGTTGGTGCGCTCTGGCCGCACCCCTGCCCAGTCGCTGATGATGATGGTGCCCGAGGCCTATCTCAATCAGCCTGATCTGTTGTCCTATCCTGAGATTACCGATTTTTATGAGTACTACAGCGGGGTGCAGGAGCCCTGGGATGGTCCGGCCCTGGTGGTATTTAGCGATGGGAAACAAGTGGGTGCCACCCTCGACCGTAATGGTCTGCGCCCAGCCCGTTATGCCATTACCCGCAGCGGTTACCTAGTGGTGTCATCTGAAGCAGGTGTGGTTGAACTACCCACCGAAGAGATTGTCGAGAAAGGACGCCTGGGGCCTGGTCAGATGATTGCCATCGACTTTGAGACCCATGAAATCTTGAAAAACTGGGATATTAAGCAGCGGGTGGCCCAGGCCCAGCCCTATGGAGATTGGCTACGTGCCCACCGCCAGGATGTTTCCCCCCAGCTATTTCGTGAGCAGTCCCACTTAGACGCCCAGGCGCTACTCACCCACCAAACAGCGTTTGGCTATACGGCTGAAGACCTGGATATGGTGATTCAGGATATGGCGGCCCAGGGAAAGGAGCCCACTTACTGCATGGGGAATGATGCCCCTTTGGCCGTGCTGTCAGAGAAGCCCCATTTGCTCTACAACTATTTCAAACAGCGGTTTGCCCAGGTTACAAACCCTCCCATTGATCCGTTGCGGGAGCGGCTCGTGATGTCGCTACAGATGCAGCTGGGCCAGCGCCATAACCTCTTGGATGAGCAGCCAAGTCGGTTGATAAAACTGGAATCTCCCGTTATTAACGATAACGAGCTGGAAACAATCCGCCAGGGTAAGCTGCCCGTGGCGAATCTTTCCTCTCTCTATGCCGTTGGGGATGGCCCTAACGGTCTAAGTCAGGCCATTAAGACCCTTTGTGACCAGGCTGATGCGGCGGTGCAGGCCGGAGCCGAAATCCTGATCTTGAGCGATCGCATCGATAGCGAGGGCAATGCCGCAACCGTTTCGGCTACCCAGACCTATATTCCCCCCTTGCTGGCGGTGGGGGCAGTGCACCATCACCTAATTGGCAACGGCTTGCGGATGCGGGCTTCGCTTCTGGTGGATACGGCCCAGTGCTGGACCACCCACCACTTTGCCTGTTTGGTTGGGTACGGTGCCAGCGCCGTATGCCCATACCTGGCCCTGGAGAGTGTTAGACACTGGTGGGCAAACGGCAAGACCCAAAAGCTGATGGCGTCGGGCAAGCTACCCGAAACCACCTTAAATGGAGCCCAGGCTAACTACCGTAAGGCGGTAGAGGCCGGTTTGCTCAAGATTCTCTCAAAGATGGGGATTTCTCTGCTGTCTAGCTATCAGGGTGCTCAAATCTTTGAAGCGATTGGCATTGGTCCAGAGCTATTGGCCGCTGGCTTTAAGGGGAGTATTTCCCGTCTGGGGGGTCTGACGGTGGCGGAACTGGCCCAAGAAACCATGCGATTCCACAGCAAGGCATTCCCGGAACTGACGGGTAAGCGTTTAGAGCATATGGGGTTTGTGCAAGCGCGGCCCAAGGGTGAATACCACAGCAATAGCCCACAGATGACAAAGCTGCTCCATAAGGCGGTGAAGTTAAATCAGTATGACCACTACGCTGTGTATCAGGAGCACCTGAAGGGCAGCCCGGTGGCAGCGCTGCGAAACTTGCTGGACTTTAAGAGCGATCGCAACTCTATTTCTGTAGACGAGGTGGAGCCTGTAGAGACCATCATGCGTCGCTTCTGTACGGGTGGCATGTCCCTGGGGGCACTGTCGCGGGAGGCCCATGAGACACTTGCGATCGCAATGAACCGCATCGGCGGCAAGTCCAACTCCGGTGAAGGGGGCGAAGATTCAGTCCGTTTCCAGCCCATCAACGACGTGGACGATCAGGGTCTATCGGTCACATTGCCCCACCTCAAAGGGTTAAGCCCTGGTGACACCGCTTGCTCGGCCATTAAGCAGGTAGCCTCAGGCCGATTTGGCGTCACCCCTGAGTACCTGATGAGCGCTAAGCAAATCGAAATCAAAATGGCCCAGGGAGCCAAGCCTGGTGAGGGCGGTCAGCTACCGGGGCGCAAAGTCAGTGACTACATTGCCTCGCTGCGCCGTTCAAAGCCCGGTGTCACCCTGATTTCTCCACCGCCCCACCATGACATTTACTCCATCGAAGACCTGGCCCAGCTAATCTTTGACCTGCATCAGATCAATCCAACGGCGGGGGTTTCAGTCAAACTGGTATCTGAAATTGGCATTGGCAC
>CALBPH010000655.1 GCA_937899365.1 uncultured Leptolyngbya sp. | reverse complement strand
TGGATTTTTGAAGGGGCGGATGACGTCGTGGGCGGTAGCGGGCTGATCGGGTATGTCAGCAAGGGATTCGGCGACGGTTTTGCCGGTGACGGTGAGGGCGTCGCCGTGGAGGAGTCCTTCGTTTAACAGCATTTTCATGACTTGGGGGATGCCGCCGACTTTGTGCAAATCGGTGGCAACATAGCGACCTGAGGGTTTGAGGTCGCAGAAAACGGGGACTTTTTGGCGGATAGCTTCGAAGTCGTCGATGGTGAGCTCGACGCCGATAGTGTGGGCGATCGCAAGCAAATGCAGCACAGAATTCGTAGACCCGCCTACAGCCATAATCACCGACATTGCATTTTCAAAGGCCTTACGGGTGAGGATGTCTTTTGGCAAGATCTGCGCACGAATCGCTTCGACAAGGGCAAACGCAGACTTTTCGGTGCTTTCGGCTTTCTCTTCATCTTCAGCAGCCATGGTCGAAGACTTGGGCAGGCTTAGGCCCATCGCTTCAATGGCGGAGGACATCGTATTTGCAGTAAACATGCCGCCGCAAGAGCCTGCCCCTGGACAGGAGTGTCGCTCTACCGCATCGAGGCGTTCTTTTGAAATTTTGCCAGCACTGTATTGGCCGACGGCTTCGAAGGCACTAACCACTGTTAGATCTTCGCCGTCTAGATGACCGGGTTTAATGGTGCCGCCGTAGACAAATACGGCTGGGATGTTCATGCGGGCGATCGCAATAATCGCCCCCGGCATATTCTTATCACAGCCGCCCATGGCCAGCACCCCATCCATACTCTGACCTGTACAGGCCGTTTCAATGGAGTCAGCAATCACATCCCGAGACACCAGGGAATACTTCATCCCTTCAGTTCCCATGGAAATCCCATCGCTGATGGTAATGGTGCCAAATATCTGGGGCATCGCGCCCGCATCCCGCAGGGCCGTTTCACCCCGCAGAGCCAGGGTATTAATCCCCATGTTGCAAGGGGTAATTGTGCTGTAGCCGTTGGCTAGCCCCACAATGGGTTTACTAAAATCATCATCCCCAATGCCAATGGCCCGTAACATGGCTCGGTTAGGTGAGCGCTGAACCCCCTGGGTAACGACGCGGCTTTTACGATTGTCAGCCATGGGTTAATTCCTTCGAGATCCCTACAGACCTCAATTGTTGCAGATAGAGACGAAGATAGATTATAGGCCACAGCGACTGAATAAAGGTTTAAGGTTCTTTTAGTGTTCGGCAGGATGTTGTGGTCCGTCGTCAACCCTACGCCAGCACCTTGTCCACATCGGTGGAGCATGGCTCCATCAGGTAAGTCACCATCGACCCTTTTCCCTTGATCACAATTGGCCCGCGGGGATGAAACTCATAGCGATTGTCACAGTCTTGTAGCCGCTGGTACGTCGCCTCGCTAATTTGAATCTGATTGGGAAGCCCATGGGACTCCATGCGACTGGCCGTATTGACCGTGTCACCCCAGAGGTCATAGGCAAATTTCTTCAGACCAATCACCCCCGCGACGACAGGACCTGTGTGGATGCCAATGCGGAGGGCAATCGTTTGATTGGTCTGGGCATTAAAGTCAGCCAGTGTTGCTTGCATTTCCACCGCCATCGCGGCCACGGCGGTCGCATGATTAGCCTGGGGCTGGGGCAGACCGGCGGCCACCATATAGGCATCACCAATGGTTTTTATCTTTTCTAAACCATGTCTTTCCGCTAGCCGATCAAACCTTGAGAATACTTGATTTAACAGGTCGACAACATTGGTGGCCGACTCGGTTTCTGTCATTTGGGTAAAGTTGACAATATCGGCAAACAGTACCGTTACCTCAGCAAAACTTTCAGCAATAATGTCGGGGCTTTGCTTTAACTGTTCTGCAATGGGACGGGGCAAAATATTGAGCAGTAGCCGTTCCGATTTTTCCTGGGCTTCGAGCAACTGACGATTGGTGGCAAAGTTTGCCCGCGATAGCTTTTCGTAAAAATAAACAGAACAGTTGCAAATACAACAAATCCAAAACGTATTGAGCAACAAACTAGCGGCGGGTAAGCCTGGCGTAACTACCTGGAGCCCCAACAGTGGATTGACCACAAAATAGTAAATAATCACCCCCAGCTGCGAGATGAGATGCAGCGGCCAGCCCACCGGAATCAGTGTGGCTTGGGTAAAAAAAGACAGCGCCCAGCTAATGAGAGCGGGGTCAGAAATGGGGGTGTTGCTAGCCAGCCCTGTGTAGGTTTCGTAGACCCGATGCAACAGACTAATGGACCAAGACGCCAATAGGAAAACGGTAATAATGCGACGGGGCCGATAGACAGTCTGACGGAGTAGCCCCAGACAGACCAACAATATGCCCATACGTGCCAGGTTAGTGAGAATCCATAACAGCTCAAATGGATCGCTGCTAGCCAGGTATTTGAGGGTATCTAGGGGTAAAAATGTAACGAAGTAAAAGAGCCCAAACAAAATGCCCAGCCGTAATCGCCGCTGCATAAACCGATGTCGCCAATGGGCGTAGGTTTTAAACTCATGGATGGACGCTAACTTAGAAAAACCAAACATGATTTAGACAAGGGGTATGCACAGGCACGGTAATTGTGGCATATGGATCAAACCCTCAAGTCTGTTCATTAATCAGACAATGGCATTTCTTTATACCAACGCAATCCCATATCCATACCCCTACAGCCCTAAACACGAGCGCCCTCCAGAGATGTGTCTGGAGGGCGCTCGTGTTTAAAGGTGAAGTTTAGATAGTCTAGGCAGCTACTTTCATTTTGCCAGTAGCACCCATGGCTTTCAGCATGTGATAAGTAATCAATAGCTGAGTTAGGGCGAGGGGATAGCTTTGTAGGGTTTCGCCAGTGGTACCGACAATCTTGCCGACTTCCTGGTTGCCCTCTAGGCTACAGAATTGACCTAGGTAGGGCACATCACCACATAGGATGCGCTCGAGCTGCTGCACCTGATCGGGGGTGGCATGGCCATCAATAGCAAGAACGTCTACGGGCTTACCCATGTCGCGCTCTAGACCCAGTCGAATCGCTTTACCCAGGTCGCTGTCTAGAATCTCGGTAAAGTCAGGGTGAGGGATAGTAGGACGCAGAACCAGATTCACATTTAGCAGCAGGTCGTTAGCTGCTTCCTCTGGTACATCAGGCGGATAGAAGGTAACAACCACATCGGCCCACTTTCTCTGGGGACGGATGAAGGCTTCGGAATCGGGCTCACGAGCAGCCAATGCAGCTAATACAGCCGACTCATCATAACCACGCTTGCGGGTATCACGCTTGATTTTCCACTTGGTGCGTAGATCTTCGGGGGGTGCCAGATAATCCTTCACATCGTAGGCATCGCGGGCGATTTTGCTGGAGTAGCCCAGCAGACCTTCAACGATGACAAATTTCTTGGGTTCAATGTACTCAGGTGCATCAAACCCACCTGTGGTGTGGTTGTAAATGGGCTTGAGAATGGGTTGCCCCTGGCGCAGCAGACCTAAGTGCTGCTCAATGATGTCAACGTAATTGCAATCAGGGTGCAGGGCAGAGATGCCCATCTCTTTACGTTGCTGACGGTCATAGCGGTGATAGTCATCGGTGCAGATGGTCGTAACATCATGCTCACCGAGTACCTGGGCGATCCCGCGGGTTAGGGTGGTTTTACCAGCGGCACTGTCTCCAACAATACCAAGGATGATCGGACGTTCTGCCATGGACGTATCTCCTGCTTCTTTAGACTTTTTTAAACTCAAGCGTTAATTTTATCTTATGCACCAACGGCACTAGGCTCAAGAATCTGTGTCAAGGAATACGCCTAGCATACAAAAATACCGATTGAGTAAAAATACTCATAATCCCTAGGGCAGAGTGGCTCATGCCCTTCCGGAATGGGTAAAACTATCAAAAAATAAGTTTTAAAAGTTTAGGTTTCATGACCTGACAGAGTCTAATCGGTCACCCACACCACCCGCAGACGATTACGGCCGCGTTTATTCGCCATGGCTAGGGCGTCCTCTGCTTTTTGTAGCAGCAGCTGTTCGCTTTCGGTGGGGTGTTCTGTGTCGGTAACGACTCCACCAATATGGACATCTAAGGTGGTTTGGGTGCCATCTCTTAGGGTAAGCGGTCCATCGGTTAGGGCTAGCTTTAGGGTCTCTGCATATTGGGTCACGGCTTTGAGGTCTAACCCCGTGAGGCTGCAGGTAAATTTGCCCTGGTTATTGCTAAATAACCAGGAATCTACGGTTAAGTTTTGTTGCAGGACTTGGGCGATCTCAGTCCACAGTGCGTGGTCTTTTTTTAGATCGCCAGGGGTAGGCTGCTGTCGCTGGTGGTCGATTAGCAGTATCGCCACGGCTTTGGATTGTTCGTCAAGGGGCTGCATTTTCATCTGCTGGAGCAGGGCACGGGTGGTGCGGGGTACAGCCGCGTCGCTTACCAGGTTAGTGGTGTTGTCAAGCAGGTCTAGGGACTGCAGCAGGTGCTGGTAGCTGTGGCGTAGGGTGCTAGCTTTGCGGGTCTGGCTGTCGACTTCTTGCTGTTTGGCGATTAGCTGATCTTCTAGGCTAGAGGTTTGCTTTTTGCTGCGGGAAATGCGCCACTCCCGTCTGAGAAATGTGGGGATGGTGACGAGCAGGCCAAAGAGCACCCCCAGTCCTGATGTGATTAGTAGCACGGTGGCCAGATGCTGTTGCTCTAGCTGCCAGATAAAGAAGTTTATGGTGATTAGCTGGTCGTTTTGGAGCGCAAATGCGATCGCAAAAAAAGCAACCACCAGAGCAGAAATCAGAAATAGCGCCATAGTAAAGGTGATAAGCGGACAGCAGTTAACCCAAGCCTAGTGAAGCTGACCCGCCGCCCGTATCTATCAAAATTGAGATTTTCTTCAATTT
>CALBPH010000654.1 GCA_937899365.1 uncultured Leptolyngbya sp. | reverse complement strand
GGCCGAATGGGCCAAGGCAAGAGTATGCTCCATTAGCGCCTTACCCTGATGCACCATCTGGTGACGAGCAGCATCTAAAGCACCCAGGAGCAAATAGCTAGGGCTGCTAGATTGGGTCATTCGCAGGGCCTGAGTCAGGCGATTGCGATCGCACCTCGTCCCCTGAACATGCATCAACGCCGCCTGGGTAAACGCCGCCAAGACCTTATGGGCAGAGTGAATGACGACATCGGCTCCGCCACTGAGCGCCGAGGGTGGTAGCCGATCATGAAAAGCAAAATGAGGACCGTGGGCAGCATCCACAAGCAGCGGTATGTCATAGATATGGACAACCTTGGCAATGGCAGCAATATCGCTGCACACCCCCTCATAGGTGGGCGATACCACCATGACTGCTTTGGCATCTGGGTGTTGGTCTAGCGCCGTTGCGATCGCACTCGCCGTCACCCCTAACGCCAACTGCCAATCTGAGTCATACACTGGAGCTATCCAAACGGGCATCGCTCCAGACAAAATCAGCCCCGATAACACCGACTGATGGGCATTACGCGGCACCAGCACCTTATCCCCTGGGCCACAGGTCGCCAGTAATGCCGCCTCGACACCACAGGTAGAACCATTCACCAAAAACCAAGTTTGCTCGGCTCCAAAGGCCTCAGCCGCCAACTGTTGCGCCGCTAAAATCACAGCCTCAGGCGCAAATAAATCATCCAACTCAGGTAATTCAGGGACATCAACTCGAAAAATATCGTCCCCAAAAACAGTCCGATGCAGCAACGATATTCCTCGCCCACCCTTGTGTCCAGGCGTATAAAATGCGGCGTGATAACGATGGGCACAGTCCACTAACGCATTGACGAGGGGAGCAGAGGATTGAGACAACATAGAGCTTTGCGTACACTAAATGCATTCAGCAGTTTGCCATAGCAAAGACAGACACGCCCCATATCGCCAAACAAAAGCGCTGAGAACTCACTAAGGTCCTCAGCGCTGACAAGATGTTGAGCCAATGTTAGGGGCTATAAACGACGGCCCCAAGCCCTCTATCGACGAATGTTCTTCGCCATGTTGCGGAACATATCCATACTGGTGTCGGGGGAACGACGAACCACAGGCTCTTGTGGAGCTTCAGGCGCAGGCGTACTAGCAGCGGGAGTTGCAGGCTCACTAGCAGCAGGCTCACTAGCAGCAGGCGCAGGTGCGGGAGTTACAGGCGCCGCGGGAGCCACAGGAGCTACAGGCGTATTGAAACTGTAGGTTGAAGGGGTAGGTGTGACAGCTTCCCCTACCTTTTTACTGGTGGAAGAAGAAATGCTCTTAACGCTCTCCATTTCCTCAACCTCACCTTTTTTCTTCGCAAAGGTACGACGGACTACGACTTCCTTACGCATAAAGTCGATGTCTCCAAAGCTTTTCGCATCATCTTCACTTAGGAAAAACGCTTCTTTTGATTGGGGCCCCTTGTTTTTGTTGCCGCCGAAGAGTCCGAATAATCCAGCCATAATTCTTTTATGTAACGAATGGTAGCCATTAAGTTCCTTTATATTAACTTTTACCAGCCATTCTCAGAAACGTTATTTTTTTAAGTTTCGTAAACTTTTTGACCAGATGTGGCCATGGACATATCTGAAAACCTTGCAAAATAAAGAATCCAGCCCCCTAAGTAAGACGACTGGATTCTAATTTTTAGATACGGGAATCAACCCTGTTTATGAACCTAGTGACCTTATGTTAAGTCAATAAACTTGAGGCGCTCGACAGCAATCCCTCTACCTCTGATAGGGCTAAGGCTCCCGATAATTCACCCAACGGTGTAGTCAGATCAATTGATGCTAGGCCATTGGCCAATGTAAGGGCGCCGGTGGTTTGGTCAATCACACCACTAGCTTGCAGCACTAAATCATCAAAGGAGGCGGCCAAAGCAAAATCACCGAGATTAGTCGTGATGCTGCCTTCGATCTCTCCAGCATCAATAGTCAGCTCACCTGTTAGATCTTCAGTTAGGACAACGGCTATTTCACTGGCAAGGGGGCCAATCTCAAAACTAGACTCGATTGGCGTACCTAATAGATCATCATCTAGGGTCAATGTCGCCACGCTATCGGCTAGACCAATTTCCCCCGACAGGATTTCAAGGGGGACATCTATCACCGTATTCAAGACAGGTACACGTAATAGCCCTGCAGCAAAATCTAGTTCTACTTCAGATAGTCCAGGAAAACTAACCGGAACAGCAAATTGAGCATCGTCAGGAAATGCGATGTCGGTGTCTACCTCGCCCAACGGTGTCAATAAATCCAGATCGAGAGCACCGCTAGCAAAGCCAATGGTGCCTTCGATATCCCCTAACGCTGTATCCACATCGACAGCTAATACACCATTGGTAAAGGGTAGCGTTACGTCTGCTGTTGACAATAAACTCGCAACACCATCTGTCAACGCCTCAGTAACATCCAGCCCAAACTCATACTGGGTCCCATCAATAGTGACATCACCGACAAATTGACCGTTACTTAAGTTGGCACTGCCGGTAATGCCTGAGAGAAAATCGCTGGCGTCCTCAAAAAATGCATTGATATCGTCGGATACATCCGTGGTGAAACGCCGGGGACCGTTGCCCGTTGTCAGTTCACCAGACAGGCTGGTGCCGTCAATCGTAATAGTACCGACACTATCAGAGAGTTCATCTAGAAATCCTACCCCCTGATCTAGCAGGGGTGTAATCGAGAGCTGACTCAGATCAGGCGCAATCTCACTAATGAGGTTGATGACATCGGTCAGCAGGTCTTCTAGTTCAGCCTCCGATAAAGATGGCAGGGTCACCGCAAAATAATCAGCGATATCGTTTAAAGCGTCAGAAATTGTTACGTCATCCGACAGACCAGCAAGAAAATTGACTACCTCGTCAACAATGCCGCTCACATCCACAGCATCACTTTCTATCTCAAGTTCTCCCAGGGTCTCAATGACACGAGAGGTAACAGACTCAACGACTTGATCAACGTTCAGGATCGCATCATTCACCTCATCTGTGACACTGGGTATCAGGCTATCAAAATCAATGGTTGGCAATAGTGATGTGGCCACCGCATCGTCTAAAGCTATAGTCACATCGAGTGACGTTAAAGCTTTATCTAAACGCGATAAAAACTTGATATACACGGATGCTTCCCTAACTTTGATAAACAACTTAAATCAACAAAACGCCTCGGCTAACTAGCTAGGCGTTGCTTCAAAATCACGTCGTTTAACATTACCCACTACAGTCTAGGCCAGCGTTTTAAGATCTGACAGCTGTTTAGATAACCTTAGGGAGTAACCCAAATCAAAGCTCGCTACGGTGCCGTTCCAACAGGTCCAGCAAATCCACCTGACACTGAATGGGGACTAGATCGCTCAGGGGTAACGAACGGCGGCCACCCCCCAACTTCACAGGAATAGACTGTAAAACTTCCACCAAGCCCGTCTCAGACAGGTCGCTATCGGTCACCATCGGATAAAACTTTTCCGCCAGAGTCGTATGCAAAGACGTATCTTTCAGATACAAATGCCACTTAGCAACATCTATGTAAACCGTATCGCCAATATCTGCGGCTAACGCTTCGATAACTGCTGCTGCACCAGGGTAAGCCATGGTTATTTCTCTTTTTAGAGGAAAGTTTGCCTGTTTAGGGTAAAAGGTATAGTTCTGTAAAAGACTGATTCGTAAAATCCATTAACAAAGTTTTCGCTTTATGACGATGACTTGTCCGAGTCAGACTTAGGTGTTGGGTATTTTGCGATCGCAAACAGCCACACACCATGGAGCGCTAGGCCACCCAGCCAAGGCAGCGTAAACTTCGGTAACCATAATAAGCTGCCCGGCGTAAACTCATGGAAAAACCATAGCCCTGAATTAAAGGCCGTAAATGCCGCCACATGAACAGCAAAATTAATCCGATC
>CALBPH010000653.1 GCA_937899365.1 uncultured Leptolyngbya sp. | reverse complement strand
GGGTTTCCCATTGCTAAATTTGCTGCCAAGCTGGCGGTGGGCTATACCTTGAGCGAAATTTCTAACGACATTACGCAAAAAACCCCGGCCAGTTTTGAGCCCACCATCGACTATGTAGTCACTAAGATTCCTCGGTTTGCCTTTGAAAAGTTTCCGGGCAGTGCCCCGCTGCTTACCACCCAGATGAAGTCGGTGGGGGAGGCCATGGCTATTGGTCGTACGTTTCAGGAGTCCTTTCAAAAGGCACTGCGTGCGTTAGAGACGGGGCGAGCGGGCTGGGGGTGCGATCGCAACGAAAACCTACCCACCATTTCCAAGGTGCGCTCCAGTCTGCGCTCCCCCAACCCAGATCGCATTTTCTCCCTGCGCCATGCGCTGCAGCTGGGTCTGAGCGCCCAGGACATCTACGAACTCACGGGTATAGATCCCTGGTTTCTCGACAAGCTGCAGGACCTGCTGGTGACTGAAAAATGGCTTAAGCGCACCCCCTTAGACACCATTACCCCAGAGCAAATGATGGCGGTCAAGCAGCAGGGCTTTAGCGATTGCCAAATTGCCTACGCCACAAAAACCGACGAAGACCGCGTGCGTACCCAGCGAAAATCCCTGGGGGTGATCCCGGTTTATAAGACGGTGGATACCTGTGCTGCGGAGTTTGAGGCCTATACCCCCTATTACTATTCCACCTACGAAAGCGAGACGGAGGTTAAACCCTCAAACCGTCGCAAGGTGATGATTCTAGGCGGGGGGCCTAACCGCATTGGCCAGGGCATTGAGTTTGACTATTGCTGCTGCCACGCCTCCTATGCCTTGCAGGACAATGACTTCGAGACCATTATGGTCAATTCCAATCCGGAGACCGTATCCACTGACTACGACACCAGCGACCGGCTATATTTTGAGCCCCTGACCAAGGAAGATGTGCTCAATATTATTGAAGCTGAAAACCCGGTTGGGGTGATTATTCAGTTTGGTGGACAAACCCCCCTCAAGCTAGCGGTGCCACTACAGGCGTATCTGGCCAGCGGACCCGAGGTTAATGGCCAGCCGATTCAAACCAAAATATGGGGCACATCGCCGGATTCGATTGACACCGCCGAAGACCGGGAACGATTTGAGAAAATTCTTTGGGATTTGGCCATTACTCAGCCAGCCAACGGCATTGCCCGCAGCTATCACGAAGCCCTGGAGATCGCTCAAAAAATCGACTATCCGGTGGTAGTACGGCCCAGCTATGTGCTGGGGGGACGGGCCATGGAGGTGGTCTATTCCGATCAGGATCTAGAGCACTACATGACTACAGCCGTTCAGGTGGAGCCCGATCATCCGATTTTGATTGATCGGTTTTTGGAAAACGCCATTGAGGTGGATGTGGATGCCATTTGCGATCGCACCGGTCAGGTGGTCATTGGGGGCATCATGGAGCACATCGAACAGGCCGGGATTCACTCCGGCGACTCCGCTTGTTCGCTACCTACCATTACCCTCAACGACCAGGCCCTGGGTGTCATCCGTGACTGGACCATTAAGCTGGCCAAAGCTCTGCAGGTGGTCGGTCTCATGAATATTCAATTTGCCGTCAAAGATGACCAGGTATACATCTTAGAAGCCAACCCTCGGGCATCTCGCACCGTGCCCTTTGTCTCTAAGGCAACAGGGATTCCCCTGGCTAAGATCGCCGTGCTGATTATGTCTGGACAAACCCTGGCCGATGTGGACGTCACCCAAGAGGTGATCCCCACCCATCTATCGGTCAAAGAAGCCGTCCTGCCCTTTAGTAAGTTTCCAGGTACCGACACCCTACTCGGGCCAGAAATGCGGTCTACGGGCGAAGTTATGGGCATTGATATTGACTTTGGTCGGGCTTTTGCTAAAGCCGAATTGGCCGCTAGCCAAGAGCTTCCCCTGGGCGGCACCACCTTTATCTCCATGAACGATCGCGAAAAAGAAGCCGTAGTACCCATTGCCAAAGAACTCTCAGCCTTAGGGTTTCAACTGATTGCCACCGCCGGTACCCGCAAAGTACTCCAGGCCCGTGGGTTAGACGTGGGGCTGGTCTATAAGGTGCACGAGGGGCGTCCCCACGTGCTAGATGCCATTAAAAACAAAGAGATTCAGCTGGTTATTAACACCCCCTCCGGTGCTACCGCCCAGGAAGATGATCGGATGATCCGTCGGACGGCCCTGGATTATAAAATTCCCACCATCACCACCCTGTCAGGGGCGCGGGCAACCATTAAAGCCATTCGCTCCCTACAAACACAACCCCTAACCGTTAAGGCCCTACAGGACTATATTGTTTAGACCATACCTAAACAAAACGACCTCTTTGCTTACAAAGAGGTCGTTTTGTTTAAATTCTAATAGGGCTATTGAAGATACTACAGGCCTAAACCCTTAGTCCCGATTGTTATTCCGATTGCTGCGATTACGACTCCAGCGCTTCTGACGGTGCTTTGCAATCGCCTTACGCTTTAGCTTCTCAGCTGGGGTCTCAAAGTAGCGGTGCTTTTTCATATCAGAAAAAATGCCCGCCTGTACAACCTTACGCTTAAATCTTCGCAGCGCTGATTCAATACCTTCATCATCCCCAAGGATAACCTGGGCCATAGTATTCTCCTTTAACGACAAAAATGGGGCAGACCAACCGCCCCATGATAAGACAGGGTTAAGTGTATGAAACACTTAACCCAAGTTAGGCAGATTCTAATTAGAACCGGCGACCACCGCCACCGCCGCCACCACGTTCCTCACGGGGACGAGCCTTGTTAACACGCAAGTCTCTGCCCATCCACTCTGCACCATCCAGGGCCTCGATGGCAGCAGTTTCTTCATCCTCTGAAGACATTTCCACAAAGGCGAAGCCACGAGGACGACCGGTTTCACGATCAGTGGGTAGATGAACACGAGCAACTGACCCATACTCAGCGAAGACAGCATTGATGTCCTCCTGGGTAGCATCGTAGGACAGATTGCCAACATAAATGGACATAGAGAGTCTCCTAAGTTTGATATGCAACGAGTTATACGGGAGATCCCTCTAGAATCAAATCGAAGTCGAAATTGAACTGGTCGAGTTGAACTGTGAGCGTATCGTACCGAAAACTGAAAGTTACTGAAGATAGTAACGTATTGCCATAGAACTCTAGCATACCCTGCTAACAACGTATTTCAATTCTTAAAGATTGCTTTTCATCTCCTAGGTAAAATCTGCTAAAGCCTTCTGAACTATGGGTTAGCGAGATATGCCGTCAGGAAGATCAAGTCTGAATTATTAGCGATTAAAATACTTGTCCAATTCAGCCCTTAGATCATCTAATGAGGTCGAAAGCAGATCAAATACGGATAGCTGGCTGGGATAGTAGGTCTGCACTAAGTTGTGGATAGTTTCATCGTCGGTTGGGTTTGCCCCACTGATGGTGTCGGCAACCCGATCGGCTAAGCGGCCACTGCCAGCAATGATAATGACCTGTCTGCCTAACTCTAGGTTTAACCTCAAATCCTTGAGCGATACCTGCCCCCCATTGATGAGAATGGTCATGGAGGGTAGGTGTTTGGCTAACACTAACGCACACTTGGCCAGCCACTTGGACTCACTGCCCCAGTTTTCTCCAGGCACTAAGAAAAAATGGGTGTGGTGGGGCTCTAAATCGACTGGGGGGTAGTCTTGGTCGTTGGCTGTCTGGGGGCGAGGCTCACCATCTGGAAAAATGACCCTGTTTAAAGGGGCAACGCCAATCAGATTAAACTGACCGCTCACATGGTGACGGGCTGCCCCCATCATGTGAATAACACCGGCGTCGGTGCCGCCATCTAAGACAGTGATATCCCGAGTATTAGACAGAGGGGCCAGGGCATCGTTAAAAAACTGCAGCAGCTTTGCCTGACTCTCGCTAGTCATGTGGCTGGCTCCGCCAATCACCAGCAGGGTAGGTGTGGGACCT
>CALBPH010000652.1 GCA_937899365.1 uncultured Leptolyngbya sp. | reverse complement strand
ACGACAATAAATAAAGCTCCCAGCAGGTTGTTTCTCTGGGAGCTTTTTTGTAACTGAACATTAGATCACAAATTGCTCTATAGCAAACGTCCTGAGGCATTAGGACGTTTGGATGTCAGGTTAGCTGTTGCTGAGCCTTTAGGGATATGCATTGTCTTAACTAACCTGACAGATGTAATAGGAACAAATGCATTAGGATATGAACGTGCAGATGGATATCTACTGCATTTCATCCTGCCCTAGCGCCTATTTTGACCGCATCTGTCTTTTCAGCAGAACATCTGCTTTTTACCCCCGCTGTTGCCCACTCCGATGCTATTCCGGTGGTGTTTGCGTTTCCCAACGAATATACCGTTGGCATTACGAGCTTGGGCTACCAGGTGATTTGGGCCATGCTGGCCCAGCGTAGCGACCTGACGGTGGGTCGTCTATTTACAGATACCACTGATGGATTACCCGCTAACCCCGAACTGATGGGGTTTTCAGTGTCATGGGAATTGGACTATATCAATATTTTGAATTTGCTGGAGCAGCAGCACATTCCTATCCGCAGCTGCGATCGCACCCAGGCACATCCCCTGATCTTTGGCGGCGGTCCCGTTCTCACCGCCAACCCCGAACCCTTTGCCGACTTCTTTGACATTGTTCTCTTGGGTGATGGGGAAGATCTCATCCCCACCTTCATAGACACCTACCAGTCGGTGCGCACGGCCAATCGCCAGGAACAGCTCCGGGCCCTGGCCCAGGTCCCCGGCATCTATATCCCCAGCCTTTATCAGCCGGTATATGAAACCTCCACGGGCCCCATTAGCCGAGTAGAACCCGTCAGTGGCGTACCAGCCATGGTGAAAAAACAAACCTATCGCGGCAATGTGCTACTAGCCTCAACGGTGGTGACCGAAAAGGCGGCCTGGGAAAATATTTTTATGGTGGAAGTGGTACGAAGCTGCCCAGAAATGTGTCGCTTTTGCCTGGCCAGCTACCTAACCCTGCCCTTTCGCACCGCCAGCCTAGATGAGTCCCTGATTCCCGCCATTGAGCGGGGGCTGCAAGTCACCAAACGCCTGGGGTTATTGGGGGCATCGGTTACCCAGCTCCCAGGATTTGAGGCACTGCTGGACTATATCAACCAGCCCGCCTACGACGACGTGCGTCTAAGCATTGCGTCGGTGCGCACCAACACCGTCAATGAAAAACTAGCTAAAACCCTGGTGAACCACGGTACCAAATCCATCACCATTGCGGTGGAAAGTGGCTCAGAACAGGTGCGTCAAACCATTAATAAAAAGCTGGATACCGCCGACATTGAAAAGGCCGTGATCAATGCTAAAACCGGCGGTCTTAGCAGCGTTAAACTCTATGGCATGGCGGGTATCCCCGGTGAAACCGAAACGGACCTGGAGGCCACCGCTGCGATGATGCTACAGCTCAAAAAAGCCGCTAAAGGACTGCGGCTGACCCTGGGCTGCAGTACCTTCGTGCCCAAGGCCCACACCCCGTTTCAGTGGTACGGGGTGAACCCTAAGGCCGAGAAACGACTGAAGCTGCTGCAAAAGCGGTTGCGATCGCAAGGCATCGACTTCAGACCCGAAAGCTACAGCTGGTCAGTCATTCAAACCTTGATTTCCCGAGGCGATCGCCGCATCAGTCAGCTCTTAGAACTTACCCGTCACTACGGTGATTCTTTAGGCAGCTATCGCCGTGCCTTTAAAGAACTCAAGGGCAAAATGCCCCCATTAGACTTTTATGTCCATACGGACTGGCCCACAGATCAGCCCCTACCTTGGGACCATCTAGAAGGCCCCTTACCCAAAACCACCCTGATTAAGCATTTGCAGGAGGCCGAAACCCACATGGATGACCCCAGACTGACCCTGGCTTGAGTGATGCCAGATCTTGAATCGTTTCCAGACGCCCCTGCTACTTGGGGTACGGCTAAATAGAGTGACTCCGCCTAAATTGCAGCTCGATGTTTCCTGGCTTAAAAAACAGCGACGATAGTCTTTTCCAGATGATAAACGGCAGCGTAATTGGCCACAGCAGACCCGTCACAATTACAAATGTCCAGTTTAGGACGCTAGTCTTGACGGCAGCAGCATCTTTAAAGAACGCATACAGCGCTATCAGAAAGGTAATTACAGCAGGCAGTACGTAGTACAGATAGCTCATAGTTAATCAGTTCAAGATCAAGGTACAAGTTCGATAGCACAGACGTATGGCAAACGTCCTGATGAATTAGACCGTTTGCGCGTCACATTGGCATTGTCGCCTAACGTTTTTAGGGACTATAAATTGTCCTAACCAATGTGACCAAAGCGATAAAAGCATCAGCCGTAGCTGATGGCTTAGCACTCATCAAAGGTCAGCCGTTATCCAACCCCACTGACTTACCTGACATCGTAAAAATTTCGCCGCCTGCAAAGCTGACATCTCAGATACATCAACGGTGGGAATCTGTTTGCCGCGACGGTCCAAATCATGACGGTAAGTACGATCATAATAGGTCAATATAATGGCCGCTGCCGCTGCTAGTTCACCCCTCTTAATGTGTTGAACCGCCTCCTGGGTACGTAAACCGCCCAAACGCTTTTCTAGACGTTGCGTAGCCGCTACTAGCTCATCTGGATTGGCCTGCCCGTAAACATCTACCAGGATATCCAAACGCTCTGACTCCGAGCGGATCACTTCGACGGTGTGGGCCGATTCCATTTGGGCCATGGTTTCAGACGGCACCCGACAGGTACCCACCCGAAAACTCTCCGCCTCAATCCACACAGGGCGCTGGGGGCCAAACTCCAACCACTGCTCAGCAATCAGATTTTCATACTGCTCAGTGCTGGGCTGCGGTGGCAGCATCAGGGCACCGTAGCTGCTACCGCGATGGTTAGCCAGCCCTTCCAAATCTAAAACCTGCTCCCCCAGCTGCCGCAGGGCATGGAGAATATCGGTTTTGCCGGTGCCCGTCATCCCCCCCACCACCACCACCTGACGATGGGTGGCCAAGGTAGACCGCACCCACTGACGAAACGATTTATAGCCCCCCGCCAGCAGTTTGACCTCCAGACCGCTAGTTTCCAAGAGCCAGCCCACCGCGCCTCTGCGCATGCCGCCCCGCCAACAGTGGACACGCACCCGGCGATCGGGTGCTAAAACCTTGGCTTGTTTAACGAGCCCAGCCATTTTAGGCCCCACCAGCTCCAGACCCAGTTCAATCGCTGTCTCTTTCCCCTGCTGTTTGTAGCAGGTCCCAACTTGCGCCCGTTCGTCATCTGAAAATAACGGAAAGCTAACGGCATCAGGCAAATGCCCCTGGGCATATTCCCCCGGACTACGAACATCCAAAATCGGACCATGGGCCTGCCAAAAATCATCAATCGGGAGAAGTTGGGTCACCGTGGCACTACCTGAAGAACAAATTGCAAACCCCTACCCTTTGATTGTAAAAGGTGCGCGCCCGGCTACGGCAGGGACAATGTCTCCAATGTGACGGCTATGGATATACCCCTGACGCTGTAGGGCCTCTAAACAGTCGCTGACATTTTCTGGCGGAATGGCGGCCAGCAGCCCTCCCGACGTTTGGGGAGCAAACAGGAGCGGATAGGCTCCATGGGACGATGGCTGGTTTAGGTGGCGTTCGATCTGTTGATTACGCTGATGCAGAGAACTCACATAGCCCGCCTCCAGACAGTCTGGAACTCCCGGCAGCACCGGTAGCGCCTCTAGGGCTAGCTCCACGGCCATCCCCGAACTCGACCGCAGCATTTCATCCAGATGCCCCAGCAGCCCAAACCCAGTGACATCGGTACAGGCTAAAACACCGTGCTCTCGGAAACACTGGGCCGCCCGCTGGTTTGACTGCACCATGCTGGCAACGGCGGCCTCAATCCAACGACCTTTGGCCGCCCGTTGCATATCGGCGGCAAACCGCACCCCCGTCCCCAGGGGC
>CALBPH010000651.1 GCA_937899365.1 uncultured Leptolyngbya sp. | reverse complement strand
CAGAGGAGGCTGCGGCTTTAGCGCTTGATCTTGCGATCAATCCATCGGGTGTTTAATGCAAAGTCTCTTCTAGAATGTTCATTGGATACTAATGGCCAAAGATGTGTCTTAAGAGACGGGTCATTGGAAAAATCAGCTGCGTGGGGTCCCTTCGAGTTCCCTTTCCGGAAGTAGTCAAGTTATCTCAAATCGCATACGGGGCTTCCCCATGACTAGGGCGGACCACCGCCCTAGAACCCTCGGAAAAATATCAATGATATCTCTAATAGCGTATTTGAGTGTTTGGTGAGGTGGTTTAGAATTTTGCGCGCTGCGACAAAATTCTAAACGGAGACGTTATCTCACTTTCTGTTAGGCGAAATATTCGTAAAGATAGCCTACGTAAATTTCTCAAAGACCATCAACGGCCAGATCGGTCTTACTGGCAGACATTATTTGCTGCTTCAATACTGTCAAAATCACACTTGCTACCAGACCGCCAGTGATTAAATACAGCCATAGATTAACGCCAACTGTCTCTGGATGATCCAATGCCCAGCCCCCGATGGCAGGGCCAATGGTAAATCCGATGGACCAGCATTGAGACTCTAAAGAGAAGTAGATACCGCGTAGGTTTTCTGGAGACATTTCGCCGATGAGGGAGATGCCGGCGGGTGAGTATAAAATCTCAGCGAAGGCGATGAGGCTAAAAGCGATGATGGTGAAGAATAGCGCTTTGGCTGGAGTAATGCCGACAACCCACAGGAGAAAAAATCCCCCGCTCCAGAGGATAAGGGAGAAAAGTAAGACGGAAACGTGATTGATGGCTTTGACCAGACGGGTAATGGGTAGCTGTAGAACAATTTTTAGAAAAACTTGCCAGACAAAGAAGTAGCTGATCCATTGTTCTGAAAAGCCGGTTTCTGTATTGCCGTGGGGGATAAAGTTGGCTAAATATAGGGGTAATGTGGCGGTGTGTTGAGCAGCGTAGATGGTAAAGATAAGATTGGCACTGAGGAAGATAAGCAAGTTGCGATCGCACAGTGCCTGCCACCAGTCCTGCCACACATTACGAACATCAGCCCGAGGCTGCCGCGTTTCTTCAATGGCGACATAAATCACACCAACAAACAAAAGATAGGTCAGACCTTTGAGAATAAATAAGGTGCTGTAGCTACCGGCCATGGCCACATACTGCCCCGCCAGCAGCGCCCCCAACCCCAGCCCCAGATTATCAACCAGCCGGGTAAGGGCAAACGCCTCGGTTCGATTTTCGGTCGTAGTTAGGTCCGTTGTAACCGATAAATTTGCCGGCCAGTACAAACTGATACCTAACCCCAACAACAGATTGCCAGCAACCAGTAGAGTAAAGGTCGTAGCAAAGGCCAAACAAAAGCAGGCAAATGCCGTAATCGTTGCCGACAGCATCAGCGTCCGCCGCCGTCCCCAAAAGTCAGAATCAATCGCATAGCCAGACCAGAATCGTCCCACAATGCCAGCCAGACCGCTGCTGCTCAGGGCCAGCCCCACCTGGGTGTGCGAAAACCCTAGCTCATTAACAATATAGATAGACGCATAGACCAGGGTAAACCCCTGACCGATATACAACAGCAGTTGACCGGTCGCTAAAATCCATATTTCGCGTCTGAGTTGGGGCAGCCAATCTAGCAAATCACTATTGCTCCAGGGAATCCACTACCATTCTCATCGGTCCTAAAAGGTTTGTAAACAAACTTGTAGATAAACCAAGGATTCGCAAAAGCCATTGCGAAATAATCGCTAAATGTGACCAACCCTATAAAACAGAATGCGTAATCGCTATACTGCCCTAGCAATCAGCTATCGCGTGGAGTACCCCCATGGTTAAATCCGTTCAGTCCCCAAAATGGTGGCAAGAGGGCGTCATCTACCAGATTTATCCGCTCACCTATGCTGATGGCAACCAGGACGGTACCGGTGATTTGCGAGGCATTATCCAACGGCTCGACTATCTTAACGATGGCAATCCAGACAGTGACACATCCCTGGGTATCGATGCCATCTGGCTATCCCCCATCAACAAATCACCCATGGTGGACAACGGCTATGACATCGTTGACTACCAGGATATTTGCCCCACATTTGGCAGCTTAGAAGACTTTGACGAACTGCTTACCAAAGCACACCAGCGCGGTATCAAAATCATCCTGGATCTAGTGGTTAACCACACATCCAATCAGCATCCCTGGTTTTTAGAGTCCGCCTCCAGTCAAGATAATCCCAAAGCGGATTGGTATCTCTGGCAAACGCCATTTGAAGGTCAGGCACTACCCAACAACTGGCAGTCTTACTTTGGGGGTACCGGTTGGAAATACTGCGAAGCTCGCGATCAGTTTTACTTCCATACCTTTAATGAAAATCAGCCCGATCTCAACTGGAAAAATCCCGATGTGCGCGCTGCCGTGTACGATATTGTGCGATTTTGGCTAGATCGTGGTGTTGACGGTTTTCGCCTGGATGCGTCCAGCGTCTATAGCAAAGATCCCTACTTTCGCGACAATCCACTTAAGTATGAGGCCACAGATAAAAATAATTACAACAACTATCACCATCTCTACGATAAAAACTTGCCCGAAAACCATCGGATCATTCAAGAAATCCGAGCCGTTTTAGACGAATATGACAATCGACTTTTAATTGGCGAAACCTTTATCGACAATCGTATTTACGACTCTGTTATTTTTCACGGCGTGGAGAATGATGAGCTGCACCTGGCAATTACGTTTGAATTTCCCTTTAGTCCCTGGTATCCAGGCTATTTGCAGCGAGAAATTGAGAAAAATGAGATTATCGTACGCCCCGGTGCCTGGCCCTGCTACTTTTTAGATAACCACGATATCCCTCGACATCTCTCTCGTTGGATTGAGTGCAGTCTGTGTGTAGATTCTGAGGCCATTGCCAAAGCAGCCGCCACACTATTGTTAACGGTGCGGGGAACGCCGCTGCTTTACTATGGTCAGGAATTAGGCATGGTGGACAACACCAATATTCCTGAAGATAAGCTGCAAGACCGTGCTGTTGCCCAAAGCGACACAGAAGAAACCCCTTCTTCTCGAGACGGAGCCCGCACACCCATGCAGTGGGACGATTCTTCCCAGGCGGGGTTTAGCTTTGGCCAGGATACAGAACCGTGGCTGCCTGTGCATGAAAACTATCCAGAGTTAAATGTACAAACAGCCTTACAAAAACCGGATTCTATTCTAAATTTTTATCGTCAGCTGTTGCGAGTACGTAAACAGAGCGAGGCCCTACGTCGAGGGCAGTGGCGGACTTTAATCCATTATCCCCATGAACATCTGACATACCTCCGAGAAACCGAAACCGAAACAGTTTTGGTAGTCATCAATTTCTCCTATGAGCAAGCCTTTAAGCGAGATGTAGAAATTGATAGCGAAGACTGGACCGTACTGCTCTCCACTCACTACGAAACTGGAAAATTAATTGACCTCACCGAAAATTTGCAAGCCTTTGAGGTGTCAATTCTCCAAAAAATTCGAGAGGATTAGGGATATAGCATCTGAAATATTTCCACCTAATCTACTCATTTAGGGGATTAGACAGAAAATCCCCCTCTAATAATGAGTTAAATCGGCAGCGGATAAAAATGTAATCTAGAAGGCTAAAAGTATTATACATCAGTTATCTGCTAGGGCCTGGGAAGCCTAACAGAGAGTTATCTTCGCTACGACTTAACAACTCGTTGGAGCCGACGAACGCAGTTAGCCCGACGACGCTGACTAAGCGGCGTTCACGGCTCAACTTTAATTGTTAGGCGGCTCCGACTGTCGGGAGATGATACCGGAATCATTTATCAGTGATTCCTCTCGTGGAAGTTTATGACTGATTAGGTGGGGCGTCCTATAATTATCCAGTAACACTCATGTAAGGTCTTAGCTACTTTTAGTTCTTGAAATAATTTACTCCATCCATGCAAGACAATCTTCACAGGGTTGTAACATCGAAGTGGATGCGTTAATCCATAAGTTGGAGGGCAATCTAGACGTTCCGCTGTAAAGGTGCCAAACAAGCGATCAAAAATAATTAAAATACCGCCATAGTTGTGATTAATGTACTCCGGATTAGCCCCATGATGCACTCGATGGTGGGACGGCGTGTTGAAAATCCACTCTAGCCAACCCAGCTTTGGAATAAGTTCAGTGTGAATCCAAAACTGATACAGCAAATTAATGCCTAAACAAATTGAGATCGCACCAGGATGAAACCCCAACCAACAAAGTGGCACAAAAAACAGAAAATTTCCTGACAACCATCCCGTCCAGCCCAATCGGTAGGTAGCAGATAGATTGAAGTGGGTGGTTGAGTGATGCACCGCGTGGGTGGCCCATAACCAGGGGATTTGGTGGGTCAACCGATGAAACCAATAGTAACAAAACTCAATCCCTATAAATAATAAAAAGATTGTCCACCCACTATCTAACGAAATTGTCCATAGGCGATGTTCCCAGATAAATGAATATACCCCGATAGGAATCACCCCAAAAATGGATTTACTGATTCCATGACCCACGGCGACCCCTAAAGACGCTAAGCTTTCACGCCAGGAGCACGTAAACTTCAGACTACGCTGAAATAGG
>CALBPH010000650.1 GCA_937899365.1 uncultured Leptolyngbya sp. | reverse complement strand
AATCAGCCCGGCCATCGCCGGTTACATCTGTCGACTCAAAGGCAGGATTACCATAGTCCGTCGGTGAGCCTCGGAACGGTTGAAACGATTGCCAGCTCTGCTCAGACGTTTGTCGGTAATGACCAGAGCGACCGCCCGTGCGCACATCTAAACGAGTGCGGGTACCATCGCTGACCCGATAGGTGGGCAGCGTTTGGTTGCGCTCAATGGGAAACGCTGGCAGCAGTTGCCCAACGCCATAGGTGCCGTTGCCCCGGGGGCGATAGTACAGGCTGGTTCCCTCACGGTCATAAAACAGCCCCACAATGCCCTCGCCGTAGAGGGCTATCAGCTGCTGACCAGAGGCATCTAACGGTAGCGGCGGACTGTTGTAACGTCCACCGGGCGATTCTGTTTGTAATGGTTGAAACGACTGCCCAGTGGGCTCGTATTGGCTGTACTCAAAACTAATGGGGGGGCTGGCCTGAACCTCGTAGGTGTTACCCTGCCGCCGATAGCCCACAGGTTCCACCTGTCGCAAAAAGGTCAGCACAGGAGATTCGTCGTAAATCAGACGAAGAGAACGCACCAGCGCATCCGCCTGACCCAGCTCCGCTGGAAAGTGGTGAAATACCAGAATGTTGCGACAAAGGCGATGGGTGCGCACCTCAAACCCCGCCCGATAAGCTGAAAATGCATCCTGCCGAGGCAACCAGTCCCGGCTGGGCTCTGCGGTCAAACTATCTAGGTCATCCAGGTCATAATCACCGTAGTCAAAAACAACGCTAAAGGCCCACTGGGTTTCTCCGGTCGCGTCAAAAAAATTACCGTACTGAATCTTCTGAAGATATCGCTGGGTGGTGTGGGCGCGGCCCTGCTCATACACCGCGTTGGCAATGCCAGTTGTATCCTCAGCCCGGTAGGTATACCGAATCCGATTGCCTTTACTATCTTCCGTGCGCTCCAACAACCACTGAAAAATTTGCCCAGGATTATCAGGATGGTGGATGCGCCCGTTAGAAGTCTCCCCATAGATGCTGGTAATGTTCTCTGGGCTGGTTACCCGCCAAAGCACATCCCCATCGGTCCGGCGGCTCCAGCGCTCCACCCGCAAAAAGCGACCTTCGGTACGGGTACGGTAGCGCCGAATGCGATGCGCCCCATCAACAGAATCCTGAACCTGATCTACCCAATCGCCCCGGTCTTCCTCCAGGGCCGGCACCAAATATTCTGCATTGGACAGCACATATTCATCCTGCTCAGAATAATTGGGCAGGCGCTTTTCCGTACGGCGGGCAATATTAGGCACCGAGAGACCAAACCCCATACCAAAGGGGCCTTGGGTACTCCCAGACCCATAGGACAACGACAAATCTAACGATAGGTCACGGGCTTCTGGTACAGCAATTGGTATGGAAAAGCTGGCTGTCCCCGTAAACGGGCTAGGTTGAAAGGTCTCTCCGATCCCCTTAATCGAACCGCCACCTTTGGGAAATCGAATTTGAGGAATTCTGACTGATGATGGGGAACTTTCATTCATGTCGACAACCAGACTGAGTGTTGATTTAGACGCACCACAAAACCATCGCTATGCGATCTACATGGGAGCGCACAACGTTAATTTTTAATGACAGAAGACAAATAGAAAAGAAAACCTGGTAGAGGGCTGTTTAAAATAATTGGGTGTTACTAATCCTCGGTATGACCTTATCTACGAGATACTGACCTATGGCAGCTCTCACCGATCGGTTCATTCTCTAAATCAGCAACGGCAAAATTAACTGTAAGCTGATCGGCTCAATTATGTAGTCAGATCTGCCTAGAGAGCAACTAATTGTAAAGAGTTACATCTGGCATGGGGCCAAGGACCTCTCTTTTAACGATTTAATCTGTTACGTTATGGCGTAATGCTGATATCAAATGCCTGCTATGAAAAGCTATCAGTCGTTTGTAGCCCCTGGAGAAGAGTATATTAAGTCAGGTAAAGGGCACATATTAAAATCTGGTACAGCTTATAAAGCAATGCATACCACTAGAATTTGAACCATAGGACAGCGATTTAGAGAAATCTATGACTCAAACCATAAAGTTAGCCGTCAATGGTACCTTGATGCGAGGATTGGCCCTTAACCCCAATTTACTCAATGTCGATGCCACCTTTGAGCGAGAGGCGCAGACAGAATCGGCTTATCGGCTGTGGTCCATAGATGACAATTACCCTGCCATGATTAAAGTCAGGTCAGGGGGAATAGCTGTCGCCGTAGAAGTGTGGCAAGTCCCCCTGGCTGGTCTGGGTATTATTCTCTCCCAGGAACCCCCAGGTCTGGCCATTGGTAAAGTCATGCTCCAGGATGGTGAAGAGGTTTTGGGCGTAATTGGAGAACCCTTAACGGTGGACGGAAAAAAAGAGATTACCGAGTTTGGCGGTTGGCGTGCTTATCAGAAGGCTAATGGGACTGAGGGGCTTGAGGAGCATGAGACATAGGTGATTTAATCTTTCGATCTTTCGTCTTGATACTCAGCGCAGTGGACGAGTTTGGCCTCAAGAAGGC
>CALBPH010000649.1 GCA_937899365.1 uncultured Leptolyngbya sp. | reverse complement strand
ACCCAGCTTTTCCATGCGTCGTTTTGTCTGACCTGCGGCTCCGACAATAAAGATCTGACGATCTTTTTCCACAGCCTCTTGAATCGCATTTTCTAGCGCTAATGATGCGGTGACGCCTAGATGGGGAACATCACTGATGTCAAAGACGATGGCATCACAGTCTCTGATGGCGTTGTGCTCACGTGCAATGGCCTTAGCGACACCAAAGATCATAGGACCACTCAGCTGGAACAGCAGTACGCGACCCTTGGCCTCATCTAACCAGCGTTTTTCATCCCGACTCAGTAAGACTGTGTCGTCGGCATCACTAATAGCTTGTACTGAGCCAGACTGTAGGGTGCTCATACGGTCAATCGTCAGAATATTGGCGACAAAGACACCAATACCCACTGCAGAAATCAGGTCGACAAGAACCGTTAGCAGAATGACCCCGTACATAATCAGGGCACCCTTAATGGAAATCTGATGGGCACGAGAAAATCCCAATCAATAAAGTCAATACCAACTTTTAGGGCAATCCCTGCCAAGACGGCTAGGGGGATAGTGGCTGCCAGATTTGCTGCCCCTAGGATAACCACCAGTAAAACTGAGGCTCGCACCAAACCGGAAAGAGCTGTTCTACCACCGGTTTGAATGTTAACTACCGTACCCATGGTGGCACCAGCACCGGCAATACCACCAAATAGACCAGACATGATGTTTCCTATGCCTTGACCGATCAGCTCCTTGTTAGAGTTATGTTCGGTGCGAGTCAAGCTGTCTGCTACCACTGATGTCAACAGTGCATCGATACAGCCCAGCATCCCCAAAACAGCAGCATCTACAAACATGAGCTGCAGCTGATCAAAACTAAAGGTTGGTGTCTGTAATGCCGGGAATCCCATGGGAATCTCACCGATACGGCGAATATCAACATCGGGAAACAGCAACAGAGACAATACTGTTCCAGCGATCAGGGCGATTAGCTGGGGGGGGACCAAACGCCGCATTTTGGCTGGCATGAACCAAATGATAGCGACAGCCGTTGCTGCCAACATTGTCTCGGCGGGTTGAATATTCGCCAGGAGTGTTGGTATCGATTGCAGTGTACCTACCACGCCTCCTGGAGGACTAGCCTGTCCTAGGAAAGGGGCTAGTTGCAAAATGACTAGGATGATGCCAATTCCAGACATAAAGCCGGAAATAACGGTGTAGGGCATCATCGTGACGTATTTGCCGAGTCTGAGGCTACCAAAAATGATTTGGAAGACGCCTGCCATCATAACGACGGTAAAGGCCATGGCCATGCCGTTCTCAGGGTCGGCTGCAACCAGATTGGCAATCACAGCGGTCATGATGACGGTCATGGGACCCGTCGGTTCAGAAATCAGGGTGGGAGTTCCACCAAAAAGGGAGGCGAAGAAACCAACGAGAACAGCTCCCCAAAGTCCTGAAGCAGCCCCAGCCCCAGACGCGACGCCAAAGGCGAGAGCCATGGGTAAGGCGATGACGGCGGCGGTTACCCCGCCAAAGAGATCTCCTTGGAGATTTCGAAAGTGAATTTTATTGGTCAGTTGCATTGGTGGAGGCACCTCACTGAATATGTTTATGGGATGTGAAATTCACTTAAGCCAATGGCAAGACTTGTGGGTCAAGTCTGGATGCTATTGAGCCTGTATAAGACTTCCTGCCCAATCTCTGTTATTGAGACTTGTTTTTGGGAACAGCCTATGATGGCTTCAACTGGAAGGTCAGATTCAATTGTTGATTGACTTTAGTAAATGCAAAAACTTTTTCGATTGACTTTAGTCTATAAGTAATCCGCCCCAATTTGCAATCCCTGCGGACTAATCATTTTTGATAAGACTAATAAGTAGGACCTAATGGCCGCAAGGCTAACGGTCGCGGCTGGACTACCTGAGGGCGTGGGTTGAATTTTCTCTGGTTAAAGAGGCTGCGATTTCTGGAGGTGTTTTTAGGTGCTTAAAGCCTGCCAGAAGATATAGGTTGCCAGGATGCACAGCAGGAGGCGAAAGAGAACGCTGATAATTTGTTCTGGTAATTTTGGTAAAAAGCGAGTGCTAATTTGTGCGCCCACCAGACCGCCAAGACCCATGATCAATCCGGCTAGGGGAACAATATCGCCCTTTACTAGGTTGTGAATACAGGCAATGAGGGATGTGATGACGATGACTACCAAGCAGAAGCGCACAGCGACTATAATGCCGGTCCCTAACAGTAAAATTTGCAGGGGCACCATAATGACTCCGCCGCCAACTCCAAATAGACCGGCCATAAACCCGGCTGTACCACCTGTGACGAGGCGTGCTGTGGTGGGATTAAGCTGGGCTGGCTTTTGAGGTGTTTGGGCGACGGCTTTTTTCTTGATGCTGACAAGATATAAATTGGCCAGTAGCAAACAGCCAAAGCCCACCTGACGCTGAATGTCTGTCATTAGGCTACCGGTTTCTGTTCCGGCGATGACAAGGATTGCGGCAGGGGCGGCTAGCCATAGTACTTGGCGAGGCTGCAGATAGCCCATGTGCCAATTT
>CALBPH010000648.1 GCA_937899365.1 uncultured Leptolyngbya sp. | reverse complement strand
CCCTGGTTCATTAGCTGGCGGGGATAGTGATGCACCTGTAACCAGCTCTGGTTGATGGTTACCTGGCTTTTGAGATATCTCCCTTCGAGCTCCCGCAGCGTTGGGGTGTGTGGCGTAAATATCTGATTACCCGCTAGCCAGCGTGTGCCTAAAAATAGCCAATAGTGCCATCGATTGATGGGGGGCAATGTGTGTTCTTGCAGGGGAGAGAGGGGAATTTTGACGGCGGCTCTATGCTTGACTATGCGCTGACTGAAAAAAGCTACGGGGATAAGGAGAAGTGCGATCGCAACCTGTCTGATGGATAGATCCTGAATGCTCCATCAATAGCCCTCGATAGTCGTAATCAAGGCCTTAGTCCCATTTACAATGCCAGTGTCAAAGTTACCTGCCTTAAACTGAGGCGTCACCTGACGCTGCAAGATTCTCTTTATCTTTGCACTGGGCAAACGAGAGTCTAACCCTGACCCCGTTTCAATTTCCGTACGGCGTTCATCCTTAGAGACCAAAAATAGGACACCGTTATTGAGCTCCGATTTACCAATGCCCCAGGCATTAAACAATTCCGTGGCAAATGCCTTGGGGGTGGTAGAGGGCTGAGTGTTGTAGACAGTAACGATGGCTATTTCTGCACTGGTGGAAGTCTCCAGTGCAGAAATCATTTGATTCAGCTTGGCCTCACTTTCTGGGCTAATCAGTTCGGCCATGTCCATAACCCAGGTGCCATCAACGTTTTGAGGGTTGGGAACTTCTTTGATCAAGATGGTCTGCCCCGGTGCTTGTACTAAGCCTATGAGGCTGCAGGCTAAGCAAAGGGCCAGCAAACAACTCCATGCCCTAGACCGAACGTGGGAAAACTCCATCTCTTACCCATGGATCACTGGTCCTAGTTTGCCCCCTTGTTGATAAGTATGGGAATACGGGCTCAGAATTCGACATTAGATCTTAAACATTGCTCTTACATCTATTAAAGCCAGATGCCAGAGGTTTTCTGGCTGCCAACAGTCAGGATCAAACTGTGACCCACGGCCACGCTGATAGGCCTGCTTCAAATGATGAAGCATCAGCTTCACAGTAAGTCCCTCACGCTGACTACCTCTGTCGGCACCAGGTTTGAATAGGGCGACAGCCAAAAGCATTTGACCTAGCAAGACGCCATGAAATAGTCGAAATTTAGCACCCATCAGAAATGCTTGCACCTGGGCTTCCCCCAGGAAGTCAGTTCCATAGCCAGTGAGCGTATGGACGCCATCATGCAGCTGCTGCCGACGGGAACCACTAGACATTGGAGCTAACTCCGCCATGTCTAGCGTATCGATCCATGTGCGACCAAACGTTCCCTCGGGGAGATGTCGTAAGTAGACCGCATCCACAATCGGTGATTCGCTCGCCCCTAGCCAATCCGATAGCCAGGTGACCCGTTGGGTCAGCCGCTGCGCTCGGCGAGCAATCTTAATGTCTAAAGATCGATTTTGGGAGGAGACGTTGTACATGATAAAAAGTTATGACCTGCACTGTGCTGAGATAGCCTCACCTTAGCTAGGCCAATCTTCAGAAGTCTTGAAACAAAGGTCATGGAAACGGCATTACCTTTGTCCTTAGTTTGCTAGATGTAGTAGGCTCACACATAGTGAAAAATACCCGTCACCGCTGGTGACCACTAATCTCTAGCCGTTTGTTGGATTCCCTCAATACTGACATCGGTGTAGTTCTAGGTGTTGGCGTTGATGGGCTGGGTTTGTTTTTAGAAAACACCCACGGGCTCCCTAGACGATGCCCCGTTACCTATCAACAGTTACCTATCAACAGTTGGCTCTCCATAAAAGGGAGCCTTTAATCCGTATGACCACCTTTCAACACACCAGCCTAATCGCAGCCCCACCCGAAACGGTTTGGCGCTTCCACGAACGACCCGATATTCTCAATCTCCTGACCCCACCGTGGCAACCGGTTGAGGCCGTTTCTCGTCAAGGGGGCCTCGGCCCCGGAGCCTTTAGTGAGTTTCGCCTGTGGCTTGGGCCAGTTCCCATTACCTGGCTGGCTCGCCATACTGACGAATACGAACCCAATCGTCTATTTACCGATATCCAAGAAAAGGGGCCCCTAGATGCCTGGACCCATCGCCATCGATTTGAACCAGAGGGCAATCAGACTCGGCTGACTGACGACATTACATTTACCCTGCCGATAGAATGGGCCAGCGAGCCCATCATTGGCGGGTTTGTCTTACAACGGTTGAGCGATATGTTTGCCTATCGGCATAGGGTGACGCAGGAGGCCTGTGGTTAATGCCTGTGGCAAAGGGGGACCTAAGCAATATCCGTCGGTGAATCCTGGTTTTCAGCCAGCTGCTTGAGCTGGGCCCGCATCACCTGCTCTAGCATCGTTCTCGGCACCTCCACCCCCTGACCTTTACCATTTATCTGCATAAAAATAATGCTATCTACTTGCTTTAGCGACAGCAGCTGAAATAGGAGATGCGTACTCGGGTGGGGCAACGCCATCATCTGAGGATTGTCTGCCTGGCCTACCGCTGCAGTCTCTAGGGAGGGGTAAGCATAGACCACGGTCTTAGTCGCCTTTGGATCTTGTCGACCGCGTAGGGTGGTCATCACCCACCCCTGTCCTAAGGATTGAACGACATAATATAACTGCTGCGGCAGCTGCTCTGCAATCTCCTTGAGTAACGGAGCTACCAGCAAAATTGCCTGGCTTGTGGTCTGATCCGGAGCATCATCAATCAAAATTTGAATTTGTTTTTCAATATCCATCCGACTTTTTTGATAGTTTCGTGAAAATTACTGACTTTTGTTAGAACGTGCGGAAAACTGTCTATGCTCAGGTGAGGTATTGCCTGGGATAAGCAAGCTCTAATGACCACGCTGCTAATGCTTGAGGAAACATCTACAACGCTTGTAGAAGCACTGAATACTGACGTTTTACAGTCGCTAAAGCAAGTCACCAGAACCTCCGAAAGGAGCTGCCAGGCTGTTGCTGATCGCATCTGTAGCGAATCACTCCGTATTTGTACGGAGAGCCAACGCATTCAAGACTCCGGAGATGTAAAAAGCTGGGCATTTAACCTAGCTCATCATCGAGTTGATCAGTGCAGTCGCTATTACAAACTTAGCTCTGAACGGGGTCGGATCGAGCTGCATAGTACCCTCAGTGCAATTATCTATCGCTACATCTCTGTCCCCTATGCTCAAACCAGCTATCAGGCTCGTCTTTCTCTGATTGAAGATTTCCTACAAAACTTCTACAGCGAGGCGATCAACGCCTTTCGTCGGGAAAATCAAATGACGGCTGAATATCAGCCCCGTACCGCTCTAGAGCTAGCTGAATACATGGCCTTTACCGAGCGTTATGGCAAGCGTCGCATTCCCCTACGACGGGGCCGTAGCCAGCAGCTGATTATTTTACGAGCCCAAACCTTTTCTAAACAGCAGCCCCCCGAAACCACCGTAGATATTGAGCAGGCGACCGAAGCGGCCAATGACAATGACCAAAGCTGGAAAAATGCCCCAGTCCAACGTCTACGGGAAGAAATCTTACTGCAGTCGGATAAACAACCGGAGGATAACCTGCGGGAACGGGTGGTCGATGAGCTCATGGTCTACCTCAAGGAAAAAAAGCAAGCGGATTGCGCCGATTACTTTAGTTTGCGGCTGATGGATTTGCCCGCCCATGAAATTGAAGAGCTACTGGGGCTCACATCGCGGGAAAGAGATTACCTGCAGCAACGCTTTAAGTACCATTTACTCCGCTTTGCCCTCACCCATCACTGGGAGCTTGTCCATGAGTGGCTAGGTATCGAGTTAGAAAAAAATTTGGGACTCACCCCTCAACAGTGGGATCACTTACAGGCCAAAATGGACCAAAGTCAGACAAAATTATTACAGCTCAAGCAGCAGGGCCTTTCTGACACGGACATATCCCAAGCGCTGGGTCTAAGCCCGACACAGATTAGAAAACATTGGTCTAAGTTGCTTGAACAAGCGTGGGAGTTACGTAACCTATCAGCGGGTTAGCGATCTGCCAGTGGATCGTTCTTTGTGCGTCTGGCCGAGCATTTTTTTTACACCATCGGCTTTATTATCCGGATCAGGGACATTTAATCATGAATAGTGAGTCAGAAAATTTGAAACGCTTATTACTAGAGTTTTTAACTTTTGACCGCTCGGTATCCCCTACATCAGGGAATGAGCCTACCCCGCCGACAGGATCCAACCCATCAGCAGTTTGTGCATCTGAAGTCGGATCTGACGCTGTATCATTTGACTTTTTATTTGAAACGGGTCAGTCGTTTAACTTCGGAGATAAAACCACTGTGCAAGATCGTTTCCACACACTTTTAAAGCACCGATTCCAAACGGAATTTGCTAACCGGCCCCCGCTGTTTCCTTGGGAAGCGGAGGTGCGTGAGTATCCAGCTGAGATACCCATGCCCGCCTATGCTCAACCAATCAGCCGCCTGTGGCTTGAAAACCCACTCCGGTTTAGTATCTCAAGCAAACTACCCGAGAGCGTTCTGCAACGTCTGTTGGACCGCTGCCAAAATATGGCGCAGTCTACGCAAAAGCAGGGTGTCAAACTCGTGCAGATTGTTGAGTCTCTTTTCCCAGATTCATTAGACGCTCTAGAGCCCATTGCCAATATTGTCCTCACGCCGGCTTACCGATCTGGGTCAGCCCTGGCAGAGGCCACACTGCAGGAGGTTGAAAACCTCGCAGGCGGCTATGATCAGGCCACACCAGAGCAGCAAATCGCCTTGACCATGTTGGCATCGATGGAAATCATGTCAGCACTAGCGTTAACGGTGTCAACCGCAGAGCCCGCCATTAGCCGCGACTGGGTAACTCCCCAGGGAGTGGTTCATGTAGATGTGAGCTATACGGGTACCGTTTTGATTCTCAATGCAACGATGCCTACGGGCGGCGGTATCCAATTGGTGGGTGCCGATGCAGATAGTCACTCATCTCGCCAAGAGGCTGGTATTCTGACGCTGGCGCAAACGGCTCCAGTGATTGGTAGCGCTTACTCCTTAGAAGTCTCTTTGGATGATGACGGTCAGCGACCTCTGCGATTTTCAGTGATGGTGGTAGAACCATCTGCAAATTAGGCCAGCTAGGATAGAAACACGCCAACTCACTGTTTGTTCGTGCGTTTTACTAGTATGGTTACCCCTATTTCTACCCCCAATACTCCGCCCCGAGGCTTGTTCTCAAGATGGCGGCAGCGGCTATCGGCCCTGCCGCCATCGGTGTCTGAAGCCTCCATTGCTTTGCGGGTGCTTGTGCAGTGCCTGGTAACCGTAGGCATCGGTAGCCTCAGCGTAGCGGCGACGGGAGTCACGGAGACATCGCTGTGGAATCTGTTGGCCATTCCCCTGAGTGCGGCAGGTGCCTGTTGGAGTTGGCGCAGCCGTCGCCGTCGTAATATTGCCGCTAAGTTTTTAATCGCCTTGGGGATGTTGCTGGCCCTGACGTTTTTTTTGGGACGTATGCTGCGGGTGCCGGGCGATACCAGAATTGTGTTGGCGGAGCTGCTGATCCATTTACAGGTGTTGCATAGCTTTGACCTGCCACGTCGCAAGGATCTGGGCTATTCCATGATGATTGGCTTGGTTTTGGTAGGGGTGGCGGCCACCATCAGCCAAACCCTTATTTTTGGACCATTTTTGTTGATGTTTCTGGTGCTGGCTCTGCCAGTGCTAGTGCTAGATTATCGCTCACGGTTAGGATTACTGCACTGGCGACAGCTATCGGTAGGGCTGCCATTAAGACAGCTAGTCGGCATTGTGGCCCTTGTCCTGGCGCTGGGACTAATGATTTTTGTCGCTATGCCGAGGCTGCCGGGCTATCAGCTACAGACCTTTCCGGTCAGCGGCAGCGTTGATACAACGGAAGACTCATCGGGTCGGCGCATTTTTAATCCGGGCTATGTCAGCGAAGGAAATAGCAACGCTGAGTCGGCAGGGGACACTGACAATGGAACTGGGGGCAGCCCAGAGACTGGACCAGGACAGCTTAATACTGATTTTTATTATGGGTTTAACCAACGCATCAACCAAAATCTGAGGGGAGAGCTTGAGCCTCAGGTGGTGATGCGGGTGAGATCGCAACAAGCAGGCTTTTGGCGGGTCATGGCCTTTGACACCTACACGGGGCAAGGCTGGGAAACATCCCGCAGTGACAACCTGGTCGATCTGGGTCGCTCTCGTCTGTCCTATCGGTTTTTACCCATTACGCCTCAAATCAGCGGCCCCACCCAAGAGGTCGTCCAAACCTACACCATGGTGCAGGACTTTCAGAACCTGCTCCCGGTTCTCTACACAGCAGAGTCCATATATTTCCCAGCCGATAAGTTGGCCATGGACCCCGAAGGCACCCTCCGTTCCTACGGTCCGCTTCCAGAGGGTCTTACCTATACCGTCGTCTCCCGCATTCCCCTGCGGGATGCCGAGCGCCTCAACCAAAGTGGAACAAACTATCGCGACTCTGTTAAACAGTTTTATCTACAGATACCTCGGGAGATTCGAGATCCCATCCGCACCGAAACTGAGCGGTTGCTAGCTACATCTGAAACTCCTTTAACCACCCCCTACGAAAAAGCCACATTTTTAGCCCAGGCGCTGCGGCAGAACTACACCATTGAAACGGACCTTCCCCACTTTGAAGAGGGCGAAGACCTCGTCAATGCCTTTTTGTTTAAATACAAAGGAGGTACCCGTGACCAGTTCTCAACCGTCCTAACGGTGATGCTGCGGTCCATCGATATTCCAGCTCGCCTGGCAACCGGGTTTGGGGCAGGTCAGTTTAATCCCTTCACCGGGTTTTATATCGTCCGTAACACCGACGCCTATGCCCTGACCGAAGTTTATTTTCCAAAGCAGGGCTGGTTTTACTTCAACCCCATTCCCGACAGTTTGCTCTTCTCGCCAGACGATAATGGAGCGAATCCGTTTGGGGTGCTACGTCAGCTATGGCGGATGCTAGAGGGAGCCTTACCTGCCCCCGTCATCCAGGTGTTCCAGCGAAGTTTTCAGGTCATTGTGCTGATCATTGGCCTACTGCTGCGACTGCTGTCTCGCCTTAACGGTCAGGGCTGGCTCAGCCTTCTATGGTGGGCAGTGGGGCTAACGGGAGCTGGCTTTTTGGGCTGGCTGGGTTTTCAGGGTTGGCGACGCTGGCAACGGCAGCACCGGCTAAACCATTTAGCACCAGCCGAGAACGTTTATCAACAGATGTTGTGGGTTTTAGACCAGCAAGGCTATGGCAAACGGGCGAGTCAGACACCACTAGAATATGCAGCCGGATTACAGCAGCGCTCTGATTTTCGTCAGGGGAATCTGGTGCGCCAGATGATTGAGCGCTACGTGGGTTGGCGCTATGGTGGTCAACCGATAGATGTGGATGGGTTGAGGTCCGGGTTACAGCAATTGAAGCAAACGGGTCGTTGACAAAAGGGTCAACACATTAATTTGGCTTGAAAGAAGATATTTCGTACTTTAATCACATCTATCGAGTTCCTTGGCGGATAATGCCGTTGTGATTGCCTACAATCACCTAAGACGTAGAAAAGTTTTGAGTCGATCAATCCCAAACTCACGCCGTTGCTGATAGGCAGGATAAACCGACTTATAAAGATTACTGCGTCAGGATTTTGTAGCTTAAGTCATCCTAAACATCAGCACCGCCAAATTCATAGATAAAAACGAGGTCAGTCAGTGGTCAGTCTAAAACAGCTTGTTAAAAATCCCCTCAAGGTCTTTGGCAATGGCGCTAAGTCCACAAAGGGCTTTCAACCAGAGGTCTTTGATCGCCACGTGATGACCACCTATGGTCGCTTTCCGTTAACACTGACCCGAGGGGCAGGCAGTAGGGTGTGGGACGGCCAGGGGAATGAATATTTGGGCTTTGTGGAAGGCATTGCCACCTGCACCCTGGGTCACGCTCACCCGGTGATGGTGGAGGCCGTCACCCAGCAAATTCAGACCCTGCATCATGTGTCGAATCTGTATTACATTCCAGAGCAGGGCGCGCTGGCCCAATGGCTGACGGAGCATTCTTGTACTGACCGAGTGTTCTTCTGCAACTCGGGCGCTGAGGCCAATGAAGCAGCCATAAAATTGGCTCGTAAGTATGGCCACACTGAGCTGGGCATCGATGAGCCCGTCATTATTACAGCCAATGCTAGTTTCCATGGCCGCACCCTAGCGACGATTACTGCCACTGGCCAGCCCAAATATCAAAAGAACTTTGCGCCGCTGGTGCCTGGATTTCACTACGTACCCTATAACGAGATAGACGCGCTGGAAGCTGCGATCGCATCCCTCAATGCAAACGGTCCTAGGGTGGCCGCAATTCTTTTAGAAGCGCTCCAGGGGGAAGGCGGCGTCAACCCTGGCAACGTTGCCTATTTCCAGCGTGTGCGAGAACTTTGTGATCAACACAACATTTTGCTGATCTTAGATGAAGTGCAGGTGGGCGTGGGCCGTACGGGCAAACTATGGGGCTACGAAAACCTGGGCATTGAGCCCGATGTCATCACAGCGGCCAAAGGACTCGGTGGCGGTGTTCCCATTGGGGCAATGCTCTGTAAATCTAGCTGTGATGTTTTCCAACCTGGCGATCATGCCAGCACCTACGGCGGCAATCCCTTTGTCTGCGGTGTGGCCCTTGCCGTGTGTCAAACCCTAGACTCAGAGAATCTGATGGCCAACGCTAGCGCTCGGGGGCAGCAGCTGCGCCAGGGCTTACTCAAGCTCGTGGACACTTACCCCCACATACTCGAACAGGTAAGGGGCTGGGGTCTGATTAATGGGTTAGTCCTCAAGGCTGATGCACCGCTCAAATCCCTTGACATTGTCAAATCAGCAACCGCCCAAGGGTTGCTACTGGTACCCGCTGGCCCCAATGTTGTCAGATTTGTGCCGCCTCTAATTGTTAACGCATCAGATATCAACATAGCCCTTGATAAGCTGGCTACCGCCATCAAGCAAATTGCCTAGCAAGGCGACTGATACCAAATCCAACGTCAGTCAACGCGATTGTGGTTATCCTGAAATATCGAGGGCAGGCAACCAGGATTTTGAGTAACACAGGCATCATAAAAGAGAATCCGATGGACCGTTCCTTGCCGTCCATCGGATTCTTTTTATAGCCCTGAGATTTAGCCCAATTGAAAATTACTGCTGAGTTAAGTAGCATAGAGCCATTAGAAGCTACTCAATGCTTTTTTCAGACTCAACTTTTAAGTTTTCTCCAGTTAGCTAAATCGTAGAAACGGTTAACAGGCTTACGCTTTAAGCACATCTTTTCTAATTATCCTATGCTTGGAAATCTTTAAATGCAATCTCCAATCTTGCTTGTTGGGCTGCCAAGAAGTGGCTCAACATTGGTATCACGCATACTAAATGAAAGCTTGAATTGTTTCATTATTAATGATTTTTATTATTTGCAATATGTTGAAAGTATTGGTGGCTATGCACAATCTAATGCTCAAACCAAAGCATTATTAGCTGATTTTATAGTTACTCAAATTCGGAATCGTACCCGACCAGCCGACCTAGAGGACGATATTATCTTTGGGCTTCCTTTCTCAGAGAGCCAACTAAACGAAATTAAGGCGTTTGTAGATACCTATAAGGAAGATGGTGAAGTCAAAAACTGGGCGCAAGTTTTACAAGACATTATGCAGTTTGCAGCCGAGTTGTCGGGTAAACCGATTTGGGGATACAACACCCCTCAAGACTACTTAAATACGGGGAGAATTCATGAGCATTTTCCAGAAGCCAAATTTATATTCCTCCTTCGTTCCCCATCAGCTACACTCCTGTCCTACAAGTACTATTGGACAACATTGCCAAAGTTCAAACGAGACAGGGGACGCTATCACCCCGTAATTCAGTCTTTGGCCTGGAAAACCTGTGTCAAAACCTATTTTGACGTCAGAGAGGACTACGGTCAGGAGCACTGTATGTTGATTAAGTTTGAAGAAGTGCTGCACAACACGGACAATGTTTTAGATGAGATTCATCAGTTTTCAGGAATGGAATTTCCAAAGATTGATCTAGAGTCTTGTAGCAACAACTCTTCATTGACCCAAAAGTCAGGGGAACGTCAGCCCAAGGAACTTACGGGTCTTGAGATCAAGATTTGCAACCGCTTAACCCAAGAAGAACAACAGCGGCTCAATTATGAGCAGACTTCGGATAAGGGTATTGCCATTGCAGATTTCGCTAAGTTGCTAACGACCACGGCGAGGAACTCTGTCTACTATTCGAGTCAGATTGTTTTTTCACGCAATGTACGCAAGCGCGTCCTTAAGTTTGTCAACCAGGTAACGTTGCAAGCTGGGAAATAGAGTGTCAGCTGCTTGATAGACGACCATCGGCGACCTGTAGCACCTGGGAAGAGGTGAGCCATTTGGCATCAAATGAGCCCAGATGGGTGGTGGTTATTAACGTTTGAAATCGATCTTGGATCGTATCGAGCAACTGGTTTTGGCGATTTAAGTCCAACTCAGCTAGGACGTCGTCCAACAGCAACAGCGGCGGCTCTCCCACGACCGCTTCGATGAGCTGCAATTCTGAAAGTTTTAGGGCTAAGACCAATGTGCGCTGCTGGCCCTGGGACCCGTATTGCCGAGCAGGGGTCTCGTCAATTAAGAAGTTAATATCATCTCGATGGGGGCCAACCAGGGTGGTGCGCTGATAGTACTCAGCCGTCGTGCGGGTTTTTAGTTTGTCTAGAAAAGCCTGTTGGATTTGGTTAGCATCATCGGTATCAATCTCAACATTGGGGGCATAGCAAATCTCCAGCTGCTCAGTACTACCGCTAATAGCCTGGTGCCACGTCTGAGCAATGGGAATCAGCCGTTTTAACATACGGGTACGTCGCCGGATCACGCGGGTGCCGAGGGTCGCCAATTGTGCATCCCATAGGGCCAGCTGAGTTGGGTCTAGCCGGGGGGGGTGATCTGGCATAACATCAGCGGTCTGCTGCTTGATAAAGGCATTGCGCTGCTTAAGGGCCTGGCTGTATTGCTGCAAAATATGGACATACACCGGTTCTAGCTGCATCAGCAACGTATCGGCCCACGTGCGGCGGCGTCCCGGACCACCCCGCACCAGCTCCAGGTCTAAACAGGAAAATTGCACCGCATTGAGATTACCGAGAAAATCCTGCTGGCGACGAAGTGTTTCCCCATTGATGACGGCGGTGCGGCGACTGCCACTGCGCAGGGTGAGCTGTAGAGAGGCTACGCCAAGCTCTCGCTTAAGGTCAGCCCGAATCTGAGCGGTGGTCGTATCATTTTGGACTAAGTCGCGATCGCGATTGGTGCGATGGGACTTTAGGGTGGCCAGCAACTCTACAGCTTCCAGCAGGTTTGACTTTCCCTGGGCGTTTTCCCCCAACAAAATAGTCTTGGGTGCCAAGAACTCAATGGCTTGGTCACCGTAGTTGCGAAACTGCTGTAGGTGGAGCGACTGGAGAAACATAGGAGGCTGAAGCGTGATTCCAGTTTAGGGGGAATGGGGAACGGGTCAGTAAAGGACAAGTCGTGCTGGGAGCACGTCTGTCGACCCAACGCAGGCGGTAATGAAATTGGGACGGGGTTTACAGTGCGTTACATTTAGTAGGCCAGCTTTTTGGGGTGATGGGTAATGGAGCCAAGTTTGATATGGGTCGGGTTGTGGGGTCTGGGTTTACTGGTGGCAATGGTTGCGATCGCAATTTTCCATCGTCGGTTACAGGCATCGTTAGCCACAGCCCCCCGGCTCCCCCTGTTAGATACAGCACCCGAGAGTCTACCCACCGTCACTCTGATCGTTCCGGCCTATAACGAACACGTAAATATTACCGAATGTCTGGACGCAGTCCTGGCCAGCCAATTACCAAACCCCGACCAGCTCCAGGTAATTGTCGCCGATGACGAATCTACGGATGATACGGCAGCCCTAGCCGCTGCCGTTGCCCTCACCGATAAACGTGTGGAGGTCATGACGGTACCACCACGCCCTACGGAGATTTCTTGGCGAGGGAAAAACTGGGCCTGTGCCAACGCTGTGGAAAAGGCTACGGGTGACTATTTACTATTTATTGATGCGGATGTGCGGCTAGAGCCTGATGCCATTGCTACAGCACTAACCGACTGCCAAAACCAGCAGGCCGATCTGTTGAGCTGTGGCCCTGGTATTGTTTGTGGCTGTTTGGCCGAATGGCTAGTGCAGCCCGTGATGATGAGCTGCATCGCCGTAGGCTTTAACTTTGAAGCGGTCAATGACCCAACCGATAAAACAACCGCCTTTGCCGCCGGTCCGTTTATGCTGTTTCGCCGCAGTGCCTACGAACAGATTGGTGGGCACCGAGCCGTGGCCACTGAAACCGTAGAAGATGTGGAATTGGCCAAGCTGGTAAAAAGCAGCGGTCTAACCCTACGCTATCTGCTCAGCACCAGCTTGGTAAAAGTGCGTATGTATCGCTCATTCGCGGCCCTGTGGGAGGGGTGGACCAAAAATTACTATGAAGGTGGGGGCCGTAATCTGGGTGGCACCCTCTACTCTGCCTACGCACTGAGCCTAGTTTTTGTCATGCCGTGGCTGGGGTTGACAGCGGGGCTGGTGGGCTCTGCCCTTGGCGGCGGGTCAGGCTGGTGGCTAGTCAGTGGTCTGGGTATTTTTGCAGTGGGGCTACAGGTGTAT
>CALBPH010000647.1 GCA_937899365.1 uncultured Leptolyngbya sp. | reverse complement strand
ATTGCATGCAATGCCCCTACCGGCTGTCTTGGTGTGTTATTTGGATGCAAACACCCTAAGGGAGATAAAGCTATATCCCCAGTATCTGCTTATGTACCTCTTCTAATTTTTTCATTTGTCGAGAAACTCTCTAAGGAAGCGCTCGGCTGATTTTATTTTTTCTCCTAGGTGATTCACTAAGAAAAACTAAATTTTTTTTCTACTAACGTTGCTTATGGATTAGTCACTTGTGGACTCAAAAATAATTATCTAGAGCACAGCACTTTCTCAGTGTGTGTTCATCTAATAAAAAAGGCTTAATTCTATACTTTGAACCAAGGGGAGACACTGATTGCCTTCAATTTTTCTGACGATGTTATAGAGTAAGACACCAGCCATGACGAGGTCATCCAGTCCGATTCGACTCCTACTTGCAGATGATGAAGACATCATCCGCTATGGACTAAATGCGATTTTGCAATGCGAAGCGGCCATAGAAATTGTCGGTGAAGCATGTAACGGTCAGCAGGCGGTTAATCAGGCCCAGCAGTTAAAACCCGATATTGTATTGATGGATATTGGGATGCCGATTATGGATGGCGTAATGGCGACAGAAAAGATATGTCAGGCACTACCTGATGTGAAAGTTTTAATCTTGACAACCTCTACTAACGATAGCCACTTGCACAATGCGATCCAAGCAGGTGCTACCGGATATCTCCTAAAAAATATACCACCCGAAGATTTTATTCATATTATTCAAAGTACCTATAAAGGTTATATGCAATTTGACCCGACGATGGGCCAAAAATTGCATCAACAGCTTAAGCCGTCAGCTCCCAAACGGTCTGCTTGTTCTTGGAAGGAGGTGACGCCTCGTGAGCAAGAGGTTTTACAGCTAATTGCTGAAGGTGCTAATAACCGCGAGATTTCGCAACAGCTCCATATTGCTGAAAAAACCGTTAAAAATCATGTCAGCAATATTCTGAATCGAGTAGGACTACGGGATCGAACTCAGCTGGCTATTTGGGCCAATACTACCCATGTAGACGAGTTGCAGCCTGCCTAAGCTTGAAAATGCTACGTTGGAACCTCTGGGCAAAATTTAGCTTCTTTTTCTTGTTAGTGTGGCTATTGGTTAGTTGCTCGACCATAGCGCTGCTCTCGCAACATCTGAACGATCAGGCAGAACAGGCCGTGAGAGAGAGAGCAGAAATTGTTCTGACCTCAATGCAGGCTGTGCGTAACTATACCCGCGAACACGTACAGCCCTTGTTGAGTGACAATACGACGGCATTTGTTCCAGAAAGTATTCCTAATTTTGCTGCTCGGTCTGTGTTTACAGATTTTCAGCAGCAGGATGCTTTACTCGAAGATTTTTTATATAAGGAAGCAACGCCCAATCCTACTAACCTGGACGATTTAGCAGATGCTTTTGAAGCAGATATTTTTAGTCAGCTAAAAAACTATGTGAAGACTGAACCACAGGTGTTGTCTGGGTATCGTTCTTTGGATGAGAAAAAACTCTTTTATTTGGCACAACCGCTCATTATGAAGGATGCCAGTTGTTTAGAGTGCCATGGCAGTGCTAGCGATGCGCCTGAGTACCTGGTGGACATGTATGGTGACCGTAATGGGTTTGGCTGGAAACTAAATGATGTGGTGGCGGCTCAGATGGTCTATGTGCCAGCAGATGTTATTTTTGCTCGCGGACGTCAGAACCTTCTAACGGTGACAAAAACGCTGCTAGGGATTTTGGGTGCATTTTTTGTGGTCATTAATCTATTGCTGTGGCGAACCGTTGTTAGACCACTCAGAATCCTAACCAACACGGCCAAATCTGTGGGTAGTTGCCCCATTCAGCAACAGTATGTGTCGTATCCCCAGGATAAGCACCTGGAACAATTAACTCTGCGACGAGATGAGCCTGGGCAGCTAGCACGCTCGTTTCAGTACATGATTTATGTTCTGGGTCAGCGGGAGCAAGACCTGCAGCTGGCGGTACAAGAGCGGACCCAATCGCTTGAGCAGGAAATGCGCGATCGCAAAACCGCCCAAGATGCCCTCCAAACCTATTCCCATGCCATGAACCATGACCTACGTAATTTGGTCATGGGTATTGCTAACCTGGTGCAGGGCGTCCTTTTTCGCTCATCCAAGGGCGTTGCAGAGGCCGATTGGTCTAGTCAGCCACCACCCATCACCATAGAGCCTAAGGCGCTTTCCATGATTCAGCAGAGTTGCGATCGCCAACTAAAACTGATGAGTTCGCTGATGGATGTACAATCTGCCGATATTTGGCTGATGTCCTTGCAGCTAACCAGTGTGAACCTACAACAGCTGATAGCAGACTTAACAAGTTTCTATCGTGCCAAACAGCTGGCATCAGGTTTTAGAGTAAATAATCGCCTTCCCTCTGAGGTGCCATTAGTTTCTGGAGACCTCAGCCAGCTGAGACGAGTCTTTGAAAATTTAATTGATAACGCCTTGAAATATAACCCCCACGGTGTGTCCATCACCTTGACTGCCGATGTGTGGGAAGACGACCAGTCCATGATTCGCTGTGCCGTAACAGACAACGGCATTGGCATAGAGTCTGCCAAGAACCAAAACTTATTCAAAATCTATGCCCGTGGAGATGTTCATGCTGCGGTGCCGGGCTATGGCCTTGGGCTATATAATTGTCGAAAAATTGATGAAGCCCACGGTGGGAGTATTGGCGTGGAGAGCCCTGCCACTGGAGGGGCAGAATTTTGGTTTACACTACCGCTATAGCCCATGAGCTAGCGCCATCGGGCATTGCAGAGACGCGGTTACAGTTGGGCCGTGATTGTCTTACCATCAGCGGGTCTACCCCATAAATAACCTTGCATATACTCACAACCCAAGGTTTCTAGCGTGGCTAATTGCACCGAGTTTTCCACGCCTTCAGCGGTAACAGTCATGCCTAACTCATGGGCTAAATTAACAATTGCCTTGATGACTTTCAGACCCTTGGTGGTGCTGTTCATCTGGCGAATAAAGGAACGATCAATCTTTAGATTTTCAATCTTTAAGCTATACAAATAGCTGAGCGATGAGTAACCTGTGCCAAAATCGTCAATGCTGACCATAATTTGATAGCGTTTAAGCTGCTCTAGTGTTGCCAACACAGCATCGGTTTGTTGCATCAATCCATATTCAGTAATGTCGAAGGCTAGATTTTGATGATCAATCTGGGTTATTTCCAGAATGTTGTCTAAGTAGTCAATAAAGTCTCCCTGGGCCAGCTGCCGAGCTGATAAATTAACATGTAATCTAAACGACGAATGGAGTAAATTTTTCTCATGCCAATCTTTTAACTGATAGCAGGCTCGGCTTAATACATACCGATCTAGGGCAACAATGAGATCTGTGTCTTCCGCTATGTTAATAAACTCTGCAGCCGTGAGAATACCCCTTTCGGGATGATGCCAACGGACCAGGGCTTCTAACCCATTGAGATAGTTGTCTGCTAAGGAGATAATGGGATGGTAAACCAGGGCTAGTTCCTGATTTTCGAGTGCCATATGCAGCTCGTTTTGAATTTGAAAAGAAGAGAGAGTCTGCTGATGCATAGCGGGATTAAAGACCTGAATTTTCCCGATACCGGCTGCTTTAGCCTTAGATAAAGCCGTATTGGCATCCCTGAGAATGTGGCTAGATTGCCTATATTGGGTTGAATATAAGGCAATGCCAATGTCAACTTGTCCATAAACTGAATAATTGTCAATGGCAAAGGGATAGCTCATGTCTTGCTGAATTTTTCTGGCAAATTGAAGAATGTGTTCTTTGCTTTGGAAGTTTTCCACTAAGATGGCAAAGGTATCTTCTCCAAAATTTGCTAAAAGACAACCGGACTCTATCAGGGTTTCTAACCGACGGGTCATGGCCCCGATCATTTGGTCTACAGCGTGGTGTCCCAGTGCGCTTTTAACCAGCTGTAGCCGATTATACTCAAGCAATATCAGGGCTAACCCATCGAACTGATTTGAGTTTGCTGTCAGTGCCTGTTGCAATCGCTGGGTCAAAAAGACCCGGTTGGGCAACTTCGTCAGATTGTCGTGGGTAGCCATGTGTAGAATCTCTTCTTGCATGCGCAACCGTTCACCAATCTCTCGCTCTAATTGAGCGGTTCTCTGAATGACCCGTTGTTCTAAATCAGTATTGAGTTGTTGAATTTCAGATTGGGCTGCGCGCAATTTGAGGTGGTTGCTAACCCGTGCCAAGAGTTCCTCGGCCTGAAATGGTTTGGGGATATAGTCCACACCGCCCAACCCAAATGCCTTGACCTTATCATCGGTTTCGTCTAAAGCACTGAGAAAAATTATTGGAATCTCTTGGGTCAGCGGACTTGCCTTGAGCAGCCGACAAACTTCGTACCCATCCATTCCCGGCATCTTTATATCTAGCAGGATCAGATCTGGCTGGGCTGCTTTAGCAATTTTGAGGGCAACTTCGCCATTAATGGCGCTACGCACCTTATACCCCTGCTGAGCTAGCACTGTAGAAAGGAAGTCGAGATTTGGAGGAACATCGTCCACGACCAAAATATCTCCGAAGAGCATTTGATTTTGCAATGCGTTTAATGATTTGGCCATGGTGCTCAGAATCAAAAGAGGGGTCTGGCGTTGACTTGAGATATTGGTCGTAATCTGTCGTGATTGGTGGGTAGACGTAACTGGAATATTGTTTTTGCTGCCTTTACATCATAAGCTTAGAAATTTTTTCGTTGGACGGATAATTCGCATAGTTTCGCAATCAGATCGCAGCGAAATCCTTTGACTAGATTTCTCAGGGCCGCAGCTAATGGGTTGTGGGTAGGCGGTAGCTGGTCAATTAACTGAGATACCCATTCTGCATCTGCCAAACTAGAGGCAGAATGAAGCTGCTGCAACCATTCTGCTGGCTGTTGCGATAGTTGCTGGCGGGTGGCTGCTTGCAGGCTGGCAGATGCTAAAACAGCAGGACTAGCCTCCTGTTCATAGATATAACGCACTCCGAGATATTGGTGCAATTTGTCAAAAATAATGCTGTCTTGAAAGGGTTTGCGTACGAAGTCATCACAGCCTGCGGATAAGATGATCTGCTTTTCACTTTCTAGGGCACTGGCTGTGAGGGCGATAATGGCGGTTGCTTGACCCCGGATATGGGCACGAATATGCTGGGTAGCTTCATAACCATCCATGACCGGCATTTGCATATCCATCCAAATCATATGGGGCTGCCATTCCTCCCAAATTTCGATGGCTTCTTTCCCGTTGACCGCTTCGCGGACGTCAAACCCTACGGGCTCTAACAGTTTTACTAGCAGGGTCCGGCTGGCCCACTTGTCTTCGACTACGAGGATGCGATAGCTAGGCTGATCTGGCGCCAGACGGACCACGGATAGGGACGATGTGGGTTTGCTTTCGTCTAGATGATTGATGACGACGACGGGGAGATTGAATCGAAAGGTGCTGCCCTTGCCCAGGGCGCTGTCAACCGATAGTACGCCGCCCAGATAGTCGACGTAGGTCTTGCTGATGGCTAACCCCAGACCCGTGCCACTTTGGGCCTGCCGCCCAGCGTCGGTTTGATAAAAGGCTTCAAAGAGATGTTGACGCTGATCGGGCGCAATCCCTAGGCCCGTATCTTCTACGTCAAACTGTAGCTGCCCTCGAACCCTGACGGTGACGTGGCCAGTATGGGTGAACTTGATGGCGTTGCCCATCAGATTGATGAGAATCTGCCGTAGTTTGGCCTCGTCAGTTTCAATATATTGAGGTACCTCGGGCTCACATTCAATGGCTAGCACCAGCCCTTTTTCTTGGGCTTTTGGCTGAAACATGACTTCGAGGGAGTGCAGGAGTTTGTGGAGATTGAAGGGCTGGGTCTTGATGGTGATATGGCCAGTTTCAATCTTGGCCATATCGAGGACATCGTTGATCAGGGTGAGCAGATAATCGCCGCTGTTTTGAATGATTTGTAGGTGCTCGGCGGCTTCTTTTGGAAAGCGTATGGGATCGTATTTGAGGGTGCGCTGCATAATTTGGGCAAAGCCTAGGATGGCATTGAGGGGGGCGCGCAACTCATGGCTCATGTTGGCGAGGAACTCACCTTTGACCTGACTAGCGCGCTCTGCGGTTTGTTTGGCGGCTTCTAGATCGGCATTTTTGAGGGCCAGTTCTTCCCGCTGGGTGGATTTTTGTTCGAGCAGCCGCGCTTGGGCAATGGCAATTCCTACCTGGGCGGCCACAGATTCGAGCAGGTCGATTTCCCAGGGGAGCCAGATGCGTTTGCGATCGCACTGATGCACTTCAATCACACCGTTGGGGTTTCCCTGGTAAGACGTACGAATCGTAAGCATGGACCGTATTTGTAGCGGCGTCCACAGTGGCAGCACCGGCTCTAACAGCGGGGCCTCAGTGACATCGTGGGTGACTAGGGCCAAGTCCTGGGACAGGACTGCCCGCATATGGGGATTATTGATAAGAGGAACTTCAATATCCCAGCGAGAACCATAGTCAGGAATGAGATATTCGGCAACGGTGGCGATTTTAGGGGTGGGCGTTTCGGTGTAAATATGCAGACAGCAGCGGCTTGCCCCAAAGGCCAGACCAATCTGATCAACGGTTGTTTGATAGGTTTTCTGGGTATCGAGACTTTGGCGTACCTGGTTGCTAATGCTCGTGAGTAGCTGTTCACTCTGGACTTGCTGGGCCAGTTCTTCCTCGATAGTTTTTCGTTTTGTAATATTTACCGTAGTGCTAATAATGCGGTACGTATTTCCCTGGGCATCTTGCAAGGGCGTTAGCGTGGTTAACCACCAATCCTGTTTGTTATTGATTAATAAATTCTCTTCAAATGTGAGAGTCTCGCCACAGTCGACACAGTATTGATATTTATGGATGACTTCAACTGCGGTTTCTGGTGAGAAGAGTTCCTGTGGGGTGGAATTAATCAATGAATTGCGTTGGGCCCCAGACATGCGCTCAACAGCTGCATTGGAGTCAATGTAGCGAAATTTTTGGTGCCCTAGCACATCGATAACAAAAATTCCGGCTTCTACTCCATCATAGATACTTCGCAGAAACTGCTCTTGTCCTTGAATGGTGGCTTCGTTTCGTTTACGTTCGCTAATGTCAGTGTGGGAGCCCACCATCCGAATGGGATTGCCATGGGCATCCCATAGCGCCTGCCCGCGATCCAAAATCCATTTATATTGGCCGTCTTTGCAGCGTAGACGATATTCTTCAGTAAAGAAGGGCGTTTTTTGCTCTAAATGGTTTTGGGTAGACTTGAGGACACGATCTTTATCTTGGGGGTGCAAACGGTTTTTCCATTCATCCCTATGGTGGCTAATCTCGTCGTCACCATAGCCCAACATCGCTTTCCATCGCTGGGAATAAAAAATCTCTCCTGCGGCAATATTCCAGTCCCAAATACCGTCGTTATTACCTTGAAGTGCCAGCTGCCAGCGCTCTTCACTCTGACGAAGTTTTTCTTGTTCGATAATGCGCTCGCCGATGTCATTGGCAATTAACAGAACACAGGCGTTGGATTGAAAGTAAATAATTTCTGCCGAAAGAAGGATCTTTTTGAGCTCTCCAGATGGTTTACGAACGGTCCATTCCTGGTTATGTAATCTGTTGTTTTCAAGTTCTCTCTGGAACACAGCTCGAGTTTGAGGGGCAACCCAAACATTTAGCTCTATGCTAGTGTGGCCGATGATGTTCTCCCTAGGGATACCCATCAGTTCGACAAAACGATTGTTGACTTTGATGTAGCGTCCATCCGCTAGGGTGCTGAGGGTAATGGCGTTAGGGCTGGCCTGAAATGCTTTGGCAAAGGTTTCTTCTGACTGTCGTAAGGACTGGGTGCGCTGCTCGACTAAGACTTCTAACTGTTGGGTATAGGTGCGAAGTTGCGCTCTCGACTCGTCTAAATCTGTTTCCAAGTGGTTAAAACTCTTAATTAAGCGATTTAACTCTTGAATAGGGGATGGCAAAATAGGCTGGGAAGCATGGCCTTGGATAAAGGACTCAGTGGCTAATCCCAACTTTTGTATGGGGCGATTAATCCATTGGGCAATGACGATGCTAACCCCGCTGGAAACCACCATGGCCAACAAACATAGCAGTATAGTATTTCGGCTGTTAGCACGAATTTGTTTAGTAAAATCAGATTCTGGCAACAGGGAAATCCCCAGCCATTGCAAACCATAATCCTCGGTAAAAGGGGTGATTTGCACCCAATAATTGGCATTTTCGATCCGAAAATTAAAGTGTTGTTTGCGTTGAATGGGACCCTCTGTCTCCAATTTCTCCAGTACGTGGTCAATTGTGGTTTGGATTAGGGTTTGTTGCTGGTCTTGTGCCGATGACGGAGGGACACCCTCTTGAACCGCAGAGGATTTCTCTGAGCTAGCAAGAATTTTGCCATTAGTATCCATGAGGAACATGGCGCTGGAGTGGCTGGTTTGCGATCGTTCCAAAAATGTATCGATTGCATCGAGGGTAAAGTCTGCGCCTAATATCCCCTGTAATTCGCCCGCATCTGTGTAAGGGCGAACAAAGGTGATGCCCAAGTTAGGGCTTGGATCAGTAAAGTCATATCCACCGGTCCATTGGGCTTGCCCACTGGCATCGGCAGCTCGATCCCAGGGCCGGACCCGGGGGTCGTAAGCGTATGTTTTTAAGGCTGTCCCCAGGCTGCCATCATCAGATATGTCATACACCTTGACTCGCTGCTCTGAGACATCATTGTTAATGGTGAAGTCCCAATCCCCGTCAGGTGCTCTTTTAAGCTCCACATAGCGACCGTCGGTATGACCGTAATAGACGTAAATAACATCTGGAAACCGTTGCAGCTGACGAAACAAATAAGGTAGCCAGCTATCTAAATCGTTGGGCGACAGCTGCTGTAGGTTCAAAGCATCCAAACTTTCCTGGGTCACCAGGGGGAGAAGCTCAGTGTAAGTTTCTAATCGATGTTGAAGGTGCTCCCCCGTTTCATCTGAGAGCTTGTAAGCCAGCTCTTTTATGGCCCCCTGTCCGGTGCGATGGGCCAACCACCCTGTAATCGATGTCACCACAACGACCTGGGCAATTAAAGGAATGGCAATTAACGACCTTAACGATAGTTTCACAGGAGAGCAACTGCGTAAAGATTCGTTAGACCTAAGCATACCGATTTAGAGTCATAAAATCATCACCATGGCTAACGTAGGGATCATAACGGGGATAACGATCCCTACTAGGCTAGCCAATGGTCGAATTAATGGCCCAATTTTTAAAGTTTATCGTCCCTCAGGTATGCTGAAGGCCATTCACGTATCTAGCTTCTATGGATTTGGGCGGTTCCCGTACCCTGCGGTCTAAAGAGCGCATTGATCGCTTTTTGCATTCACCCCAGACCGAAATTGCGCTGGTTGTGCTGATTTTGGTATCGGTGATGCTGGTGGTACTAGAGGTGGTGCTAGAAACCCGAGGGGTGAGTGTGATTTGGGTTCAACACCTACAGGTTGGCCTGACTAGCATTTTTATGTTTGAACTGGGGCTGCGCTACTGGGTGGCCCGTAAAAAACGCCGTTTCTGGCGTAACTACTGGCTCGATGTCCTGGCGGTGATGCCGATGATCACAGCCTTTCGGCTGCTGCGGCTGCTGCGAATTTTGCGACTGCTACGGGCGGGGATATTGCTAAATCGGAGTTTGGGGCGGTTGTCGAGTGCGATCGCAACTAGCCTGGGTCTGCAAATCGGCGTCTTTATGGTGATTGGTCTAATCGTGCTCACGGGGGGGCTGGCCACCTACCTATTTGAAGCGCCCGCTAATCCTCGCATTGACTCCCTAAAAGACTCCATGTGGTGGAGCTTCTTATCGTTAGTGGCCGGTGAACCCATTGGTGGCGATCCCCAAACCGACATTGGCCGTTTGATAACTCTCATGGTGATGATGGGGGGACTCACCACCTTTGCCGTCTTTACGGGCGTTGTCTCCGCTGTGATGATGCGCAAACTAGAAACCTTTATGGACTTCAAAGCCTTGGAAATTGACGAATTGCAAGATCATATTGTGATCTGTGGCTGGAATCGAGGAGGACACCTGATTGTTGAAGAACTCTTGGCCGATGGCGAGATGAACCATTGTGCCGTTGTCATTGTGGCAGAGGAAACGGAGGAACCGGCCCAATCCCTTCGGCATCTCAACCGGTCCCAGCTATATTTTTATCCCGAGGACTATACCAAAATCGATATTCTTGAGACTGTTGGCATCCGCCACGCCTCGCGGGCAATTTTGCTGGCGGATGCCACCCACCCACGCACCGACCAAGATCGCGATGCCCGCACGGTCCTAGCTGCCCTAACTATCGAAAAACTCAACCCCTCAATTTATACCTGTGCTCAATTGCTAGACCGTCGTAACGATGTGCAGCTCAAACTGGCTGGTGTGGATGACGTGATTGTGACGGAGGAAGTGGCGAGTCATCTAATAGCGACCTCCACACGTAATCAAGGATCGGTCGAGGCATTAGCTGAATTGTTGACGGTGCAGAGTGGCAATCAAATTTATGAAGTGCAGGTGCCGACTGGCTGGGTGGGAAAGTCTTATTGGAGCTTAGCCCAACATCTAAAACAACAATCTGATGCATTATTGTTGGCAATAGAATCAATGAAGAAAGGAGAACGTACTACGCAAGTAAACCCTCCGACAGATTTGAGGTTGGCAGAAGAAGATCGGTTAGTGATTATTGCTCGTCAAGTACCAAAATTTTAGACCCGATTGTATGGCAACGTTCTGTCGAACGTCGTCATACAGTGGATTGAGTTTCATTTTTTGTAACCTACCCAAATCTGTCTGTATCTCCTCATATGCTAGGCGTATCGTTCAAAAGGAAATCGGACAATGGCTAAGCGGTTGTGGTTATTGGGGTTGGGGGCAATGGCTATGGTGGGACTGACCCATCAGGCTGAGGCTAATTTTTCGCCTGACTCATCCGATGCGGTGGTCCAAGCCGCTCCCCGGATCGTGCAGCGGCAGCAGTTTGAGGACTATCGCCAGGTGATCGAACGAACCCGCTCGATGATAAATGACCAATCCAGCCAAACCCTCGCCGATCGCTGGGGGCTGGATATCCTGGATGTGACTTGGGAAGATACGGGACGCTACGATAATTCTGCTGTGGGTCCTAACATCAGCGATATGACCATTCAGGTTCAGCAACAAGATCCTGACACGGGTGAATACTCGTTGCATTTGATGCCAGTGATCCGTTACCCCAACTTTTCTGACATTACCGGCGATGTGCCCATGGACCAGTTCTATGTGCTCACTGGCAATGAAAAAGGCGATGAGCTAGGGAGAGTCTCCTTAAAGGATGTGCTGGGCGATTTGCGTCATTATTTAAGTGAGCCAGACTCCTGGACTGGTTCTGAAAAGTCGTTGTTGGCTGATCGCGATAGCCACGTACTAGTCAGTGCCCAGGCGGCTTTCTTGCCAATTCCCCAGGGAGATGGGGCGACATTTAATCCTGTCCTGTTTAATTACCAATCCTATCCGGGTGATCCAGCGGTGCTAACCCTATTGGTGACTCGCGAAGGTACCAGCGCCACCGTTATTGATAATCAGCGGGATGGATTTGATGCCGGTCGCACCTGGGGACAGCGTTTATTTTTTAATCAAAATGGTGAGCGTGCCAGCCTGACGGGGCAGCGTTTGAGTGATTTTCAACTTGACCCTGGCGGCGATCGCAACTCTAGCGACCAGCCAATTGAAGTGCCTGGGGAAATCAAAGAGTCAGAGGCCGGGCTCAATATGGTGATGTTGATTCAAGTCCCTTTAAAGCAAAAGCAACCGTTTTTGCCCGCAGAGCCGATGGCTGTGATGGCTGAAGCTGGGGTCGCGGATGCTGAATTTAGCTCCCAGGATCGCAGCAATGTAGAGGCTGCCGTCATTGGCCATGGTGAAGTGGAAGGCCCGTTTACCGAAATTGATAACCTAGACATTGAGCGGGACCCTGACTTTCCCATTCGTGTCACGGTGCAGTTTTACAAGGCGACAAGTAACGGTGTGGTGTCTGCCGATGATATGCGCGAAATCCACGAACAAATCCAAAAAGTTTACGATGATGCTGACTATGTGGGCAGCTTGGTTCTAGATGGTCGCCAGGGTCGACCCACTGAGTATGAGGGAAACCACACTCAGTCCGAGGATTGGTGGGAGCGATTTTGGGAGCATTCCCGCGAACGCTTGGATATGAGTGGGTCGGATGCGAGGGAGCTATTGGAACGGCTGCGGGGTGAGTAAGCTTGGGGGAGAGCGCTTAATGTTGAATGGATGTTAGCCGGTTTTTAGACCGGTAACTCAAAACTTTCCCCTATTTTTGTTCGGTCAACCCGACCATATCTTTATGGACGCTCCTAGTTTTCCTTTTGTAAGCTGGGGGTAATCGCACTTCGCCTGTTTGAGCCATGTCTGCCATAGTGCCTTCGCAAAGAGTTAAAAATCGAAAGTTTACTAGCTATCTTCTCTGGTTTGCAGGGTTCTTTTGGCTTTGTGGATTACACCGGCTATATAACGGAAAAACGGCATCTGGCATACTCTGGCTCTGTACTTTGGGGCTCTTTGGTATTGGCCAGTTTGTAGATTTATTTTTTATTCCCGACATGGCTGAAAAACGTCATCGGCAGCTCTTTGGCGATCGTCCGTCTAACTTTG
>CALBPH010000646.1 GCA_937899365.1 uncultured Leptolyngbya sp. | reverse complement strand
CGATCGCATCGATCATCAGCCCCCGCCGATCGTGGAAGGAAATATCCACACTGCCTACCTGCCCTAGGGATTCTCCGGCTAAATTCCAGTTGGGCACCGGTATGGGCGCAGGTAAGGCAATGTCTCGAATTACCATGGCCACCGGCACAGGACGCACGGCAGGGTTGCCATAGCGCGCCACGGTCAGAGCTTCTAAACGACGGGCCGCCTCAGGGTGAAACCGGAGCACCGCCACCGGTCCGGTAAGGGGCGTGCCGGTCACCCCGCTCCAGCGAGTGGGTGTCTCTTCAAAGGTCAAAATGCCCCGAAACGCGGCCCGCACCCCCGTTACCGCCAGGGTAAATGTGGCTTCGTCGTAGCTGCTGGGGGTGGCCGTGGCCCAGGCGGGGCTGAGGGTGGGGATGGTCAGACCCAGGGCATCCAGACCTTCGGAACGCAGCTCATTGGCAGCATCATTGGCGGTCAGTACGGTTTGGGGAGGAATAATATCAACCATGGTGATGGGAATCTCCAGCTATCTGGGTCTGCGATTAATCAGGGTGCGATCGCGCCTGCCCTGGATTTTTCGACCGTGGCGGGCCACCCGGCCATCGGGGGATTCTAGGGTCACGGTCAGACGGCCTGCGGTGGGCCGTAGGGCAATGTAAATTGTGGTGATTCCTCGGACGGTGCGATCGCGACGCACGGCCAATCCACTGATGCGCTTAAACATCTCATCAGTGGATTGGAAGCGGGGGATTTTATAGAGCGCCATGGGCTTGCCCACGTCTCGCTTGGGGAGGGTGCGCCCCGGCAGTCTCGGTCTCGGGGAGAGAATCTGGTCGGCCCTAAAGCCCACATTGAGCAGGTAAGGGCCAACGGATGTGGGCTTCATCGGCACCGATGTCTCAAAAGAAAAGATAAATCCTTGAGCCACGGTGCGCAGACGAGGGGAGAGAATCTCAGGAGCCGGTAGGAGAGATCCCGCTGGCACATCAATGGTTTGTTCCGTAATCCGACCCAGGGGGTCAACCATCTGCACACTCACCAGCAGATCATCCTCCAGGGCCGGGCGATGGATCACAATCTGATACCGGGTGACCTCAGAATTGGGGATGGGCACCCGCCACAGGCCATTCTTGCCAGCGGCGGGCGGACTTTCTAAAACTGTTGCCAACGTATTGTCTGCCAACCGCTTGTTGCTATCCACCGCCGGAAACTGATAGACCTTGCTATAGCTTTGGTCAGCATGTCTGGCCCGCACATCAACTTTGAGACGATGGGGACCCAGGGGCGTTTCCCCAATGGGCACGGTGCTATTGGCGGTGAGGACCACCTCTGTGACAGCCTCCCCCAGACTGTAGGCCAGGGTGCCTAAATTAGGAGGAGTTGCCGGGGGGATAACCACCACCTGGGCCGGACTGGGCTGGGACCGTCCGCCATAAATACCTCGGGACAAATCATCCCCCGACCAGGCCACAGCCCGATAAAACACCTGTTTCCAGGACCCATCGGGGCGATCTCGTCCGGTAATGGTACCCAGGGGCTGAGCCACCCCCGGTTCACTCCCCACCGTTGGCTGCACCTGCCACGGCGCTAACGATCCAGTGATAGTCGCCACGGGGGGACCCATGGTATCCAGGGCCAGGGAAGCTGCTGGTACCCGCACCCGATGCAGATCGATGCGATTGACGGTGGCACCGGGTCGAGTTTGAATCCGCAAGTCCGCGTCAAATGGGGGCGGCATCATGCCCTCATCAGTCACCCGTCGGACCTCTAAGGTGGGTGGGGCCGGGGTGGCGATTTGAGGCGCGGCAAAGGCAAAAAAGCGCTGGCGACGATCCGGGTCGCCCAGGTCGGGCCAGGCGGACTCCACCTGCCCCGCACTCACCCCCAACACCAAATAGAGATGAATCTCTTTGGACCCCCGAGGAATCACAATGGGAAACTCGGTGGCATCCAGGGGCTGGTCATTGATGCGGGTAAAGGAGCGGCGGGCGGGATCGGATTCAAAGGCGTCCCTCAGGGCCAACAGTCGCTCCGACAGGGTAAGGCTGGGGCTGGGGTCGGCCATACCCCGATCCACCCGCAGCTTGGTTTCGGTGGTGGTATAGATAAAGTAGCCCACAGCTCCAGGGACGCCGCTCCAGGTGAGGTGGGCATGGTGTTCGCCATGGGCATCGGCCAGGCTGGTCAGCAGTACATTTTCCTGCTGTACGTTGAGCACGGGCGGGCGGGGATCCGAGGCAGAGACCACATAGGGGTTTACGGTCCAGGGCCCCATCCGTTGGGGGAGTCGCTGTTCCTGGCCCCTGGCCCACAGGGCCAGCCCGATATGGCCGGTGGCACCGTAGTCCAGATTAAAGCCAGTGATGGTGAGACGATAGCGGCGGGGGCCCTGGAGTCTGGGAGGGGAAGGGACGATCTCCCGTCCATCCACCGAGAGATAGGACAGGTCACCATCCAGGGAGACATAGTCCGGATCGCCACTCACCGGAACGGTGCCGGCAGCTGTCCCTCCAATGTAGATCTCAAAGGGGGTGCCGCCGCCGGCCCCCAGGGACCTCTGTAGTCGTCCCAGGGGTGTGGTGTTGGTCGGGGGAGCATTGCGCTTACTTTGGGCATACATGCGACCAACGAGAATAATCCGTCGGAGAGACCGTACGGTCCAGTCCCATTCCAATTCCACCACCAGGGTGCCTGGACACACCGAACCGCTGGTGGGTGGGGTGACGTCGAGCCGGGCAGAGAGAATGGGCACATGCTGCACCGCTGGTTCAGAAATGTTGTGGCCGACCATGCTCCAACGACTCCACAGACCAAAGAGATTTTGGTGGGCAACGCCGTAGCGCAGGGTGTTGGTGGCGGGGGTACTTGCGATCGTATATCTCTCATCCAGGGCCTGCACCCCAATGGACTCCTGTTCTTCGCTGGTGGTGGCGCTAATGGGCTGCAGGGCAGTATCCAGGGGCCGCTTGTCCATCAGCGGTGTCACTCCGCCCGTCGGAATCTGTTGTTTGCGGGCGGCGGCATAGCTGCCCACCTGGAAGGGCAACAGTTCAGGCACCTTGTCCCAGGTGAGACGGACAATGCCGCGCCAGGGGCGATCGATCAGATCATCGGCTCGATTACCATCGGTGGCTGCACGAAGATTAGTGGGTACAGGGGGCAATAGGGCTGTCCCGGCAGCTAAAATGATCGCCGCATATTCAATTGGGTCAGAGCGACCATCGATGCC
>CALBPH010000645.1 GCA_937899365.1 uncultured Leptolyngbya sp. | reverse complement strand
GTTGCCAATGCCTAAACTGCCGATGGCGCAGAAGACGGCGAAAATAACTGCTAGTGCTTTACCTACAGGGGCCAGACCCATGGCCGACAACCCACGGGATAGGTAGTACATGGGACCACCACCCACGGTGCCGTCGGGTTTAATGACACGATACTTTTGCCCGAGGGTGCATTCGGCAAATTTACTCGACATTCCCAGGAAGCCCGCCATGGTCATCCAAAATGCGGCTCCGGGGCCCCCTAGGCGAATTGCGATCGCAACACCGGCAATGTTACCAATCCCTACTGTTCCAGAGAGAGCGGCGGCCAGGGCCTGAAAGTGGGAAACATCCCCTTCATCTTCTTCACTGTCATATTTTCCCCGCACCACATCAATGGCATGTTTAAAGGCACGCACATTGATAAACTTAAGCCGGAAGGTAAAGAAGATAGCGCCAATTACCAACCAAAGAACAATAAATGGCATACCATTTTCGCCACCGATCTTAAAGTAGAAGATGAGGTTGAGCACATCAACTACACTTTGCACACCGGCTTCGATGGAGCCTAGAAAACCGACGGGGGCCGCATCATCTTGGGCAAAGGCTACTTGGGGTAAAAAGATCAGTAAAAAGGCAAGGCCGTAGAGATAGTGTTTTAATCTGAACATCGGTTTTTTCATGGAAATTCACTCCAAATGAGAGATTTTGGTGGGAAACTTTTTGATTTTTGGTCGGATGAAACGCAATTGAGGAGGGTTTCATCCGATTAGGCATGTCTGTGTCTTTCTAGGGACAGGATTCATGCGGTATTTGATGTGAAGGTTAATATTTCTCCCCTCCTGGGAGGAGTAATGGGGTGGGTTGCTCTTTAGCGCTAGCGGCCCACCCCGCCCTTCAGGCACTCCTCCCGAGGGGGGACTTAATCGAAGACCTGATTAAAGTCTTATCGCTTGAATAGTTCTCTTCAAGCAAGGACACAATCAGGACCCTGGCAAAGCAAAAATTGCTTCGTGGAGAGTATCGGCTAGGCGATCGGCTTCGTCTCGGTTCATGACCAATGGTGGCGCTAAAATCAATACGTTGGTAAAGCCGGGAATTGTGTTTGTATTGCGACCAATGATCACCTGTTTACCCATGCAGTACTTGGTTACTGAAGCAACGGCGTCGCCTGCTAAGGGCTCTTTGCTAACTTTATCTTTTACCAACTCTACCCCCAGTAACAGACCCTTTCCCCTCACATCGCCCACATTGGGATGCTCCAGCAGTCGCTGTAGCTTACCTAGTAGATAGTCTCCCATTTCAGCCGCCTGCTCACAGAGGTTTTCTCGCTCTAAAATTTCGATACTTCTGAGGCTGACGGCGGTGCAGACGGGGGTGCCGCCATAGGTGGTCACGTGACGAAAATGGCTGTCGCTGCCGGGGTCATCTAAAAAGGCTTCGAAGATAAACTGTTTAACTACCGTGGCGGAAAGGGGCATGTAGCCACTGGTGAGACCTTTGGCAAAGGAGATAATGTCGGGCTCCACTCCCCAGTGCTGATGGCCAAACATTTTTCCGGTGCGCCCAAAGCCGTTGACAACTTCGTCGTAAATTAGAAGAATGCCGGTGCGATCGCAAATATCTCTCACCCCTCGCAAATATCCCTCTGGTGGCACAATCACCCCACCGCCTGAGATAATCGGCTCAACAATCACCGCTGCAATAGACTCAGCGCCCTCATAGAGAATAGTCTGTTCTAATTCTTGTAAACAGGCCGCATTATACACATCCTCTGGCTGTCCGTTACCTAATCGATAGTGATAGGGCGGACTGACATGGAAAAAGCCGGGGACTAAGGGCTCGTACTTTAGCTTGCGCTCAGCCTGTGCCGTCGCACTCAAGGCCCCCATGGTATGACCGTGATAGCCCCGGTAGCGAGAAATTATTTTATAGCGCGGACCTGAACCAGCCGGCGCCGTTTGGGCATGGTACTGGCGGGCAATCTTAAAGGCTGTTTCATTGGCTTCTGAACCACTGGTAGAGAAAAATACCTTTCCCTCATAACCCAGCAGTTCCAGGAGTTTATGGGCCAAGCGAATGCCTGGCTCGTGGCTCATGGTGAGGGGAAAATAGGCCAGATCCACCATCTGTTCATAGGCCACTTCTGCCAGCTCCTGGCGACCGTAGCCCACGTTTACACACCACAGCCCTGAGATGCCATCAAAATACTCAACCCCATTCGTATCTGTCACATGACAGCCCACACCCCGCGCCATGCACTTAGGAGGTTTTTGGGAAAATGGTTTGTGCTGTACCAGGGGATGCCAAAGTGATTCAGCATCCATCTTGCCTAAATCTGTTTTTTCTGGACTCAAACTAGCAAACATTAAAAGGGTCCCTAAAGCGAAAGAGCACTTTTCAAAGAACTAGACCTAACTCTCTTTCATCGTGAAGCAAATATCTTCAATGCTCACACAATAAAGGGAGTTAAAAGGTCTCTTCTGTATATTTACATACGATCTAATAAAAGCTTTTCTTAGTAATAAATAAGATCGATTTTGGTGAAAAATAAAATTTAAAACACAAAATTTTATTGCATAGAAAACATGCAATAAATCTAAAATCACCGTTGCTGGTTTAGAGGATGCTTTGAAAGCGTTGTTCAGTCATGGATAGGCTCTCCTAACCCCAAATGTTGAACCATTTAAGGGAAAGTGGCCTATTGAATGCTTTTCATGCAATCTCTTAAATCACACGGTCAGAACCGCTTTGCCTTAATTAGTACTCATGAATTTATCCCAGAAATAATTAAACGTATTCCAATTATTGTTAGCAAGATTGTGATTGTTTTTCGGAAAAAGCTAGGGTCAAATTTCTTGGCTAAGACAACGCCTGAGAATAGCCCCAGCATTAAACTAGGTACGGCAATCAGGAACTGACGCATAATGTCCGCTGAAATTCGATTTTGAAAGCCATGACCTAGAACAACAATTGCTACACTCACCCAGAAAAAACTGGTGAGATTACCTTTGAATCTTTCCGGCGACCAGCGCTGGCTGCTGCCATACAAAATGATCGGCGGGCCAGGTAGGTTAAAGCTACCTAACAAAATTCCCGACACAAACCCAGCACCATAGGCCCACAGGTTAGACTTTAAAGCCGGCACCGTTGGGCTGACTAAGGAATAGAGTGAGTAGGTGACAATGATGGTGCCGAGAACAACTAGCATCAACGCGGTTGGGATATAGCCTAAGGCTAAAAAGCCAATGGGAATTCCTATCACTGACCCTGACAACAGGCTTGTGACCACCTGGCGATCAAATGATTGACGATAGTAAATGCACAGTATGAGGTTGTTGGTTAACGTGGTTAACGCCACCAGCGGAGCAGCTGCCTGGATACTGGTTAGTCCAGACAAAATTGGCATCGCCACCAGGGCAAACCCAAACCCAGTCACACCTTGGATCTGGGCTGCCCCAAACGTGGTGTCGACAATGTTCAGCTCCATTGTCATACCGAGTTTCGATGAATGTGGGCGACAGAAGACTGATCGGTGGGCATGACAAAGATTTCGCTGATATTGACATGGGCCGGTCGTGTTACTGCAAAGAAAATAGTGTCAGCAATGTCATCGGGGGTGAGCGGTGTCATCCCTGTATAAACAGAATTGGCTTTGTCATTGTCCCCTCGAAACCGCACGTTGCTAAACTCCGTTTCCACTAACCCAGGTTCAATGTTGGTCACCCGCACCGGGGTGCCCAGCAGGTCTATTTTTAATCCTTCTGATAACGACTTTACGGCTGCTTTAGTGGCGCAGTAGACACTGCCGCCAGCATAGGTCTGTCGACCGGCAATGGAGCCAATGTTAACCACATGGCCCTTGCCTCGGGCTACCATACCTGGAACAACGGCCCGAGTAACATACAGCAGTCCCTTGACGTTGGTATCGACCATTTCCTCCCAATCTTGGAGTGGAGATTCATACTGTTTTTCTAGACCTCGGCTCAGCCCAGCATTGTTAATTAATACTTCAATTCCCTGCCAGTCTGCTGGTAGGCCTTCAATGGCGGTCATGACAGCTTGAGCGTCTTGTACATCCACACACAGCAGCAGCGTTTGGGTCTGATACTGCTGTTGTAATTCGTCCGATAGTGCCTGGAGCTTCTCTTTACGGCGAGCGGCCAAGATCAGTCTGGCGCCGGCTTGGGCAAAGAATCGAGCACAGGATGTGCCGATGCCGCTGCTAGCCCCGGTAATGAGAATGCATTGATTGGTTAGAGATATTGCCATAGAAAATAGTTACCCCTGAATGTTGCAGTAAAGGCCAACCCCCGATGGGTATCGAGCAAGAGGGTGCGGCTAAAAGATGCCATCAATCATACCCAGTGATGTGCGCTCTCCTCGATAAAGGCCAGCAGACACCACAGGCTCTTGGCTGTGCTAATACGTTTCGGGCCACGCTCCCCAGCCAACACAAAACATTTCCCCACCCAGGAATGCTTTGCGATCGCAAAACCTAGCCCTGCCAATCCACCCCACTTCCTCGGGATTAACAAAATCTAGATCTAGGTGAATCACCCAGAACCGCGTACAGATATTAGCAAATGAGAACAGAAGCTTGACTCGGTGCCAAGCCCAACCCAGCAATGACTTTTGTAAACCTACGGCTTAGCGTCATCCCAAACCTTACCCGACCGTAGCCGGGACAGTTTTAAACTCAGCTTCAAGAATAATGTCGCCAAACAGCACAAAGCCGAGCAACAACCTCCGAGCTAAGGATAGCTAAACCAATCACGTAGGCTTACACAAGCACCACAGCGTAGGGCGAACCAACACCGTTCCATTTGAGTAAATGCTTATGAAGCCGCCCCTCTTTGGTATACAAATTTGAGGGAACATGACCCGGACTTAGAGATGAAAAGTAAATAGATAGCACTAACATCTTTCGAGGCCTGTGTAACGAGTCTTCAATGGTGCAACGGTAGCAAGGGATAGTTGAACTTTTTGTATCATAGTCTACTGACTGATACTTTCTATCATTTGTTATCAACAGGCCATAATTTTAATTGATCAATTCTCAAAATTAGTGTTAACGTTCAAAATATCAGTGTTTAACGAGCCAGGGTGGCTTTCCCCACATCCCCACACTGGCTCAGAAGTAATTGCAACAGTTTGAAACAACAAACTGCGAACACATCCTTAACCCATAGGAGGTTAATTTGTCATGAGAATTGGACTGCCAAAAGAGATCAAAGATCAGGAGTTTCGAGTGGGTCTAACGCCTGCGGCGGTGCAGGCGCTTTCCCAAAGGGGCCATCAGGTTGTCGTTGAGGAAAATGCCGGTCACGGGGCTGGGTTTACCAATGCCGATTATGCGGCGGCGGGGGCGACGCTGGTGTCGGATGCGGCGGTTCCATGGTCCCAAGATATGGTGGTCAAGGTTAAGGAGCCTCAGCCTTCTGAGTATGGCTATTTCCGTGATGATTTGCTGCTGTTTACCTATCTGCATTTAGCAGCAGAACCCGCCTTGACGGAGGCGTTGATGGCTAGCGGGGTGTGTGCGGTTGCCTATGAAACTGTCATGACCACCGATGGCAAACTTCCCCTACTCACCCCCATGAGTATTATTGCGGGTCGTTTAGCTGTACAGTTTGGTGCCCGCTATTTAGAAAAGCAGCAGGGTGGTCGCGGCGTTCTTCTGGGGGGTGTTCCTGGTGTTCAACCTGGTCGGGTAGTTATTCTCGGTTGTGGCATTGTTGGGACAGAATCTGCTCGATTTGCGGTGGGTATGGGGGCTCAGGTGCAAATTTTAGATATTAATATTGACCGTCTTTCCTATCTGGAAACTCTGTTTGGTTCCCGCGTTGAGCTGCTCTACAGCACGTCGGCTCAAATTGAGCGAGTTGTTCCCGATGCTGATTTATTAATTGGTGCTGTGTTAATACCGGGTCGCAAAGCACCCACCTTGGTTAATAAAGCCTTAGTTGCCAAAATGCGTCCTGGGTCGGTCATCATTGATGTTGCTGTTGATCAGGGTGGCTGTATTGAGACATTACGCCCCACTTCCCATACGCAGCCTACTTATTTGGAATCAGATGTTGTTCACTTTGGGGTACCTAATATGCCAGGGGCGACGCCTTGGACGGCTACCCAGGCGTTGAACAATAGTACATTACCCTATGTGCTTAAATTGGCGGACCATGGGCAAGATGCTTTGAAAAAAGATGCTGTTTTGGCTCAGGGGTTGAATGTTGCTATGGGGAAAATTGTTCATCCGGCGGTGCAGGAGGCGTTTCCGGTTATGGTGCCTGCTTAGGAGGTAGTGGGCTTTGGTAGAGTTTGGATTTTGGTGATTGACTGGGGGTTTAAAGTCTCCAATGGCTTGGATGGCTGGTGGAGAGTTTAGAGATGTTGCTTGGGGTCCCTTCGAGTTCCCCAAACCCCCTGGGCAGGGCCGGAACGCCGCCCTACGACCCAGCGTATTGGGTTATTCCAATAGCATTAGGATGGGGATGCGGCGGGGT
>CALBPH010000644.1 GCA_937899365.1 uncultured Leptolyngbya sp. | reverse complement strand
TGTTTGGTTTAATTGGATTATTGTGTGCTTAATCGATCTTCTTAAGCTGAGTTATCTGATATTGCTGAGCTTCGCTTGTTTCAATTGAATCTTTTGGTGTCTTTACTGAATTGGTGGCGGTGATGAGTTTACCGGCTTCTGCAATGGTGACTTGATAACGTTCTTGGGTATGATGGCGATTCTTATAGACCATCTCCACCTTAGCTCCGGTGGCATTACGGGTCCAACGATCTAGCCATAGCTGTAGTAATTTGATAGGAATGTATCGCAGTAATGGATAGAGCAATCGCTGAATGCCTGTTAGTTTTTTTTGATAGGTGCGTGCTTTTTTAGGATAGGTGAGCCAATCCCATCCTATTTCCATCCACACGGCGCGTTCGGCAATTTGTTCAAACTTGGTGCCTCCAGACCAACCTCGATACAGCTGTTTTAGCTGACGATGATCGCCATTACGCTGTATTAACTGTGGCAAGTCCTCGAGTTCTAAATGTCCCCAAAATTGGCCAGTGGGCAGGTCGATGAGCGTTGGGGCAAACTGATGGCCGCCAAAGTGGGTGCTTTGCCAAATGCGCAGATTGGACTGGTCAGATTGTTGACGCAGCTGGCGATAGATGGGGGTGCCAAATCGACCGCAGGCCAGGTCAACCTGGGTGTGGGTGCAGACCAGCATTTCTCTTAGGTGCTGAGTGTCTTGCTGATAAGAGTGAAATGGGGTGACTGTAGTTTCCTTGCCCAGTAGCCGATTTAATAGGCCCAAGACTAGCGCGTTAGCTTGGTCTTCAGGAACCACGTACTCTTCTTTAAGGTATTTGGCAAACTGTTGGGCCGGTCGACGGTAGTAGATAATCCGGGTGAAGCCAGGGGTTGAGTATTCAGGATCGGGTGCGATCGCAATCGGCCTCACCATCACCCCTCGCCTAAAAACCAGCTGCTTAACCAGCGAAAACATCTGGCCGATCATCGGATTTTCTGCGAACATAGCCAAGGGCCAGGGCTGGGCAACTTCCACAAGCATCCAATAATCCACCTTGGGGGCAGACCCAATGGGATCTACACCCTTAGCTTTAGAGACCTGGGAGCAATAGCGACAGTCGGCAAGATTATCCGGCAGATTATCAATAAGTTGCATAGCCCATTCCTGAGATTGCTTCCTAATAAGCTTACGGATATCTTAACGTTTTTCAAGACTTCCTGAGCTTAAGCTTTTTTCTGATCAGTAGTTTTATGGCGTTGCTGATTTAGGGGATGAACCGATCCGTTGAGATATGCGATGTGACGATATTTAGCAGATAAAACCATACAGAGGATCAGCAATGCCCCAATTTTACTAGTAGTGTCAGTTTTACCCTCTACAGTATTGTTTTGTCTGGGCAACAACTCTACTAAGTCTGTTGTTCAAATTAGGCGTTAGATCCTGAGACCCACTTTTCCCAATTCTAAGGGAGATCAGAATCAAAGCCGCCAAGATTTGTGTTTCTCAAACACAACAAGAAATGTTACATAGAGCTAAATGCATCAGCCTAGAAAGGTTAGGCGGTGATCCTAATGCTGCAAATTAAAATTCTAATTGTTTGTTAAAAGCTTATTGATTTACCTTTGTGGTAGCACTAGTTTAGTGCTTATCAGGTAGCCTTTTATATCTGGTCATCCGCAACCTGGAGATATCTCCAGGTTGTTTCTTGCATTTTGACTTTTTCTAGATAGCTCTAATACTTGCTAAATAAGGGTTTGGTGAGATCTGTCCGCGCAAACAGCATCCACTTAAAGCGTTTATCTGCAGCTATCAAATAATCATGACAGAGACACCATAACTTAGGAGATTAAATTGTGACCATTCCTCTGTTGGCTTATAACCCAACCTCTCGAAATACTCGAGTGACTGCCTTCGATGTTGGTAATGAAGAGAGCCCTAAAATTTATGATCAAAGAAATTTATTGCAGGCCCAAGAACTAGACAGTCTGATCTATGCCGCTTACCGACAAATATTTAATGAGCAACAGACGATTGAATACCATCGTCAACGCTTTTTAGAATCACAGTTAAGAAGCAATCAAATTACTGTGCGGGACTTTATTCGAGGTCTGGTTACTGCCGATAGCTTTCGTCGTTGGGTGTATGACTGTAATAGCAACTATCGGTTTGTACAGCTGTGTGTTCAGCGAATATTAGGTCGAGATGTCTATGATCTCGCTGAAACTCGGGCTTGGTCAATCGTATTAGCGACCAAAGGGCTGTTGGGTTTTGTTGATAGTCTCTTAGATAGCAATGAATACCTTGAAACCTTTGGAGATGATACGGTACCTTATCAGCGGCGACGAATTTTGCCCCAGCGTGACGTGGGAGAGTTACCCTTTGCTCGCATGGCTCGCTACGGTCCAGCCCACCTCGAACAGTTAATGTCTCTGGGCCATCAGTACAGCATGAAGCCAATGGTGCCCAACTGGTGGGAATTTCCAAAAGCACCTACCTCACCGTTAGCCTATGTGGCAGGTAGTTTGGTTGCATTTTCAGTGTTGTATCTCATTGCGCTTGCCCCAGTGGTTTCACCCTAGCGCCGCTAGAGCGATACAAAAATTAAAAGAGGAAGTATTCTCAATAATTGAGGAATGCACTAGAGTTTACTTGAGCCTTATTGACCTTGAATGTCAATAAGGCTTGCTTTTGACTACAGGACTCATAACTATGACAACGTCTGTTGCAACCAGCGCAGCGGGCTCTCCGCCTTGGTGGGCGGGGAATGCTCGACTGGTGGACTTATCTGGACGACTGCTCGGGGCCCATGTTGCCCACGCGGGACTGATCGTTCTTTGGGCTGGCTTGATAACCCTATTTGAGGTCAGTCGTCTTGATGTGGCTCGTCCTTTATATGAGCAAGGCTTTATTTTGTTACCCAATCTGGCCCGTCTAGGCTATGGCCTAGGGGATGGGGGCTTGATTGTCGATAGTCACCCTTACTTTGTGGTGGGAGCTGTACATCTAATCAGTTCTGCGTTTCTGGGGTTTGGCGGTATTTTTCATACCCTGAAAGGCCCTGAAATCCTAGGTGGAAGCTATGCCTATGACTGGAATGATGGCGACAAAATGACCCAGATTTTGGGGTCACACCTGGTGCTGCTGGGCGGTGGTGCGTTGCTGCTCGTAGCTAAGGCTATGTTTCTGGGCGGACTGTACGATCCTTTAACCCAGTCAGTACATACTGTTTCACCCAATACCAATCCAGCTGAGATTTTTGGTTACCTATTTGCAGGCAAATTTTGGTTGGCAGGTGTAGACAACCTTCAAGATGTGGTGGGTGGGCATTTGTATATCGGCATTGTCCTGATTGCAGGTGGTCTCTGGCATATCTCTACTCAGCCTACGGCTTGGGTAAAGCAGCTGTTTATATTTTCGGGGGAGGCCTATCTGGCCTATAGCTTGGGCGCTCTGAGTCTGATGGCCTTTGTGGCTACCCTGTTTGTGTCTGTTAACTCTCTGGTATTTCCCACAGAATTTTTTGGCCCTACCTTAACGATTGAGTTTGACCGGGTGCCTTACTTCGTTAGTACTTCCCCCGTTGACGGTTATTCCTCGCGGGAATGGCTGGCCAATGCCCACTTCTGGTTGGGTTTCTTTTTCCTACAGGGTCATCTCTGGCATGCGCTGCGCTCAGCTGGTTTTGACTTTGGTCAAGGTCAAGTCACTCAGAACGTTGGTGGACGTGTTGCTGCCCCTGCTGAGCAAGTGGCTATTAGTCAACTCAAAGCTTAGATCTGTTCGAAACACAAACTAAACGAAAGCAAATTTATGACTGCAACTGCACTGAGTAGTCGACCCGTTTCCCAGCGTGTGGGCTGGTGGGCCGGTAATGCTCGATTTATTGATTTTTCTGGCAAACTCTTGGGGGCTCATGTGGCCCATGCGGGGCTGATCACCCTTTGGGCTGGAGCTATGACCCTGTTTGAGCTATCTCGCTATAGCCCAGATTTACCGATGTACGATCAGGGGCTAATTTTGCTGCCTCATCTAGCCACTTATGGTGTTGGCATTGGTGAGGGCGGTGTCATTGTTGATGCCTATCCATTTTTGGCCGTTGGTATGTTCCATCTGGTGGCTTCAGCGGTGTTGGGAGCCGGTGGTCTCTATCATTCCTTTCTGGGGCCAGATCGGCTCAAGCAAGACAGCTCCTTTGCGGGCTTTTTTGGTTATGACTGGAGTGACGATCGCAAGATGACCACCATCATCGGCATTCATCTGGTGCTATTGGGGTTAGGAGCTTGGTTGCTCGTGGTCAAAGCTATGTTCTGGGGCGGCCTTTACGATCCTGATCTCAGTGCGATGCGGGTGGTCGATAATCCTACCCTGAACGCAGGAAAGATTTTTGGCTATCTGGTCGGTGCCCACGGCGAAGCCGGTATGGCTGCGGTGGATAACCTAGAAGATATTGTTGGTGGCCATATTTGGGTCGGTTTGATGTGTGTGCTGGGAGGGATTTGGCATATTGCCACCCGTCCCTTTGGCTGGGCTAAGCAGGTACTGGTCTACAACGGTGAGGCATACCTATCCTATAGTCTGGGTGCTTTGGCTTATATGGGCATCTTTGCCGGTTACTTTGTCACGGTGAATAACACGGCCTATCCAGAGGTGTTTTATGGCCCACTTGGGTTTTTGGGTAATCGTGAGGTGATACCCGCACGGACCTGGCTAGCCGCGTTTCATTTTGCTTTTGGCGGTCTGCTCTTAGCGGGGCATCTATGGCATGCGGTGCGGGCAAGGGCACAGGCCCAAGGCTATGACTTTGGTCGGGGTGACTTTGTGCTTAGCTACAACCCTGAGGTGGGCAACATGAACACCCCTCTCAATAGCTCTGATTTGAGCTTGTTGTGGATTAATAACCTACCCATTTACCGTCCAGGACTATCCCCCTTTTCCCGTGGGTTAGAAGTTGGCATGGCCCATGGCTACTTCTTATTTGGCCCCTTTGCCCTATTGGGACCTTTGCGCAGTACAGACCTAGCCGACTTAGCTGGACTGCTGTCTGCCTGTAGTCTGGTGCTGATTTTGACCTTAGGACTTTCCCTCTACGGCCGAGCCACCTTTGTACCCAATAGGCCTGTGGCGGGAGAGCTGCCTGAGAATCTTAAGTCTGCTGAAGGCTGGAGTCAGTTTGCAACTAGCTTTTTTGTCGGTGGTTCGGGGGGCGCGCTGTTTGCCTACTTGCTAGTCAGCAACAGCGAGCTGCTGCTAAATATCCAAAGTGCTGTGGGCTAAGCAGGCGATTTTCAAATCTTTCGAACTTCTTTTAAAAAGAATAATTCTCAATAAGTGAATTCCGTGTATACTCATCTAGAGACAAGTCTAATTGACTTTGATTATCAATTGGACGGGAATTCGTCAGGAGACTATGGCTCCGTCGCGTCCATAGTCTCCACTTTCTTTCAAGGTTGTTAAGGGAGTCGTTATGGCCAAAGTAGGTTTGTTTTATGGTTCTACTACGGGTAAAACCGCTGATGCCGCTGAGCAAGTGCAAGCAGCATTAGGTGGAGACTCAGTTGTAGATCTGATTGAGATTGAAGAGGCAAGTGCTCTTGCTGAGTATGATTGTTTGATCGTTGCCTGCCCCACCTGGAATATTGGTGAACTGCAGGACGATTGGGCGGCTGTGTTTGACGATCTAGATGATTTAGACTTTAGTGGCAAAACTGTTGCTTATATGGGAACAGGTGACCAGATTGGTTATGCTGACAACTTTATGGATGCCATGGGGCAGCTAGAAGAAAAGATTGCTAGCCTTGGTGGTAAAACCGTCGGCTATTGGTCTGCAGATGGCTATGATCATGAAGCGTCTCTTGCTATCCGTGATGGCAATAAGTTTTGTGGGTTAGCCCTAGACGACGATAACGAGTCTGAAAAAACTGAAGATCGAATTAAGACTTGGGTTGCTCAGATTAAGCAAGAAATGTCGCTTTAAGCTATCTGTTTACTCCTCTCTTTAGATAGCTTTTCCTAATGAGTTTAGTTAATAGCTTGATTCGCTGTAATAGCAGGGTGACCAACTATTGACTAAACTCACTCTCGTTGACTTTGCGTTCTTTCTCTTTTCACTGTTATGAATGTTATTGCCCTGGCCCTACATATTGTAGGCGGTGTGGGAGTGACAGTTGGAATTTGTGCTGTTTTACTGTTTTGCGTATGGCGAGTACTGTATACGATTCAGCAGGGAACAAGCTATGTAAGACGGTTACATCAAATTCCCTGCAGTCGTTGCACTTACTTTACAGGTGACTATCGTCTAAAGTGTGCGGTTAATCCAATGTCTGCATTAACCGAAGAGGCTATTGGTTGTGGTGATTACGTTTGCAATTCCCCTGCATATGGCGGCTTATGTTCTCAGGATAAGATGCCATATCAACACATTAAGGAGCTAGTGAAGCAATAGCTCGGTGCGTTCATAGCACAGTTTTTTGGATTAGGTAGGTAGGATAATAGAAATAGGAGCCTAAATAATGCAAT
>CALBPH010000643.1 GCA_937899365.1 uncultured Leptolyngbya sp. | reverse complement strand
GATTCGGTGTTTGGCTCTGATGATGTCATTATTCGCCTAGACTTGTCGGAATATATTGAGTCTCAGTCGGTTTCTTTGATGATTGGGTAGCCTCCGGGCTATGTGGGGTACGGCGATGGCGGTCAGCTAACCGAAGCTGTGCGACGTAAACCCTATACGGTTGTGCTATTTGATGAAATTGAGAAGGCTCACCCAGATGTATTTAATCTGCTGTTGCAGCTGTTAGAGGATGGCCGCTTAACCGATTCCCAAGGTCGGGTGGTGAACTTTAACGACACCCTGATCATTATGACGTCCAATATTGGCTCTCGGGTGATTGAAAAACAGGGCAGCGGTATTGGCTTTGAAATGGTGGATGAAGATGCCACCACGGCCAAATATCATCGCATTCGTGACCAGGTCAATGATGCGCTAAAGCAATCGTTTCGACCTGAATTTCTCAACCGTTTGGATGAAATTGTTGTATTTCATCAGCTTGCCCGTAACGAGGTCAAACAGATTGCTGAAATTTTGCTACAGGATGTGTGCGCTCGTTTAGCTGATCAAAGAATCAAGATTGATGTAACCGAGGCTGTGAAGGAGAAGCTAGTTGTAGAAGGCTACGATCCTAGCTATGGTGCTCGCCCTTTAAGGAGAGCGATTACGCGTTTAGTCGAAGATAGTTTGGCCGAAGCTCTGCTGGCCGGTCAAATTCGAGCTGGAGAAACGGCTGTTCTAGATGTGGATGAGGATGGTCGGGTGATCGTGCAACCGCAGCGAGTGCATGTTTTAGCGGGGGTAGCTAACTCTTAGCGGCTTGGGGGCGGCAGTACAGGTGGTTTTTAGCTGGGGGTGCAAATAGGGTGCGTGGCTGCCATGGCACCCTAAAGGGCCTATGCACAGCTGAGCACGGTTGTAGGTCAGGATAAATGTTGCGTTCTATCCCTGAATCATGTCGAGAATTAAACCCCGTTTGCTCTTGAGGTAGGATTGCATCGCGTTTTGCTCATCTGCACTTAAGCAAACCCTTGCCTGTATCTGTTCGAGAATGTGGGTAACAAAAAAAGCTTCAGGAATTTTGGCAATATTCTCTGGCGGATTTTCTAGGACCACAGACCAAAGTAACCGTAGCTTTGAAGCATCCATACTGTTTGCTCTGTTGTAGGAACATTCTATTTCTTCAGAAAATTAAAGCTACCTTTGTTCTTAAGTCATTTTTAAGATTTTCTTTAGATTTATTGTACCTCAGTTTTTGGTGCCGTGTTTTTGGCTGCGCTATATGGTCCAGCTGTGGGGCTCAAAGCTCCGTATCGAGACAGTTTTAACGACGATACCCAGCTTCCTTATAAGCTGTGGCGGGTTTGGGTGAAGCAATAAACTCCTAACGGTCGCTCCACTACTCTTAACGTTTTCAGGGGTTATGTGCTGTCTGACCTATGGGTGACATGCTATGGGGTGAGGTTTGGATGATTGGGTAGTGACGTATACAAAGAATTTTTGTTTTGCATTTCTTTGGATATGTCAATTGTTATGAAACATAAATTGCTTTTTATTTAAGTTTCGTTACAATTAGCGTATCCCACCTCACTCCAGCATTCTTTGCTGACAAACTGATGCCTAACACGTTTTTTCCGGTCCCAAAGCCGCTTAAGTCTGTTTCGACTGTTTTTGAACTTAAGGATCGTCTTGATTGGGGTGAGCCTGCCCTAACGATTATTGATGTTAGAGAGCGGAGCCTTTTTAATGAAAGCCGTATTTCAGGCTCTATCTCCATGCCCATGGATGAGCTAGTTGCTCGCGCTTCTGTCAGCCTTGAAAGCGAGCGCGATATCTATGTTTATGGGGGTACTAATGATGCTACGGCTAGTGCTGCTACTAAGCTGCGTGAGGCCGGGTATGAAAATGTTGCTGAGCTGACCGGTGGTTTGGGTGCCTGGCAGGCGGCTTCTGGTGCAACTGAAGGGAGGCTGGTTGTTGCTTAGGTTCTTTTAGAGTCTGAGTTTTGCAATCGTCTTTCCAGCATTTGTAATATGCGATTGAGAGAGCCTTGATGTATGGGGCTCTCTCAGCTTTTTGGTAAGTCGATATTCAGTGTCGACAGTCAGTTAAGCTCAGTGTCTTAAATTATTAATTAAGTTACCCATGATAAAAAGTCTTATTGCGCCTGTTGTTGCCTTGCTGGTTGTAGTTGGTGGTCTAGGTTTTTTAGGAACTAACTACGAAGTCTTGGCTAAGGAGAGTGAGGCCGATCAGGTCTACTTTCTAAAGCCTGTGCCTGAAGCCAGTATGGTTGTGGTCGAGCCTAACTATGGGAAGTTTTATCATCCCAATCCAGAGATTCAAGGAGATTCGTCTGGAGAGTTTTTGTATGATTCTTTGGATGGTCTGGCCCATACCTATGACATTAAGCGTACTGAAATGGTCAGGTTTGAGCGCAAAGGCGAGATGATTCCTAACTTGTATGTCTTTGTTGATGCTCCCAATGATGCCTCTATGGCTGAAATGCTGCGTGACAATCAGGACGAAATTGCTGAAAATCTTGAACTGTAGATTTTGTTATGCAGGCGGCTGAGGTTGAATTGATCAAGGAGATTATTGGCTGCTGAGTAAAAAGGCACGTTGCTCTGTTAAACGTGCCGTCGGTCAGCGTCTGGCAGATAAAACTATTTTGAGCAACGT
>CALBPH010000642.1 GCA_937899365.1 uncultured Leptolyngbya sp. | reverse complement strand
CATCTCCACGAAGTCCGAACCAGAGATCGAGAAGAACGGCACCCCGGCTTCGCCAGCAATAGCCTTGGCCAGGAGCGTCTTACCCGTTCCTGGCTGCCCGATGAGGAGCACCCCCTTAGGAATGCGGGCACCAATGGCGGTAAATTTCTCAGGATTTTTCAGAAAGGTGACCACTTCCTGAAGCTCTTCCTTGGCTTCTTCAATCCCGGCCACATCGTCAAACATGACGCCCGTTTTAGCTTCCATTTGAAAGCGAGCACGGGAACGACCAAAATTCATGGCGCCGCTAGCGGAGTTTGCAGACCGCCGTAAAATCATTAGCAGCGCAAACACCACAATTAGAGCCAGCAGAGCATTGACCGCTAAACCGGTCAGGGCGCTATTGTCTGAGCGTTCTAATACTTCGTAGTCAACGCCGCTGCTACGGAGCTTTTGCAATAGCCGCTGGTTATAAACATCGTTGGCAAACAGCGTTACCGGACGTAGGGGCGCATTATCGTCATCCCCTTTGATGCGTACGTTGGCCACCCCCCGCAGATTGTCTAGCTCCACCCGCTGTATTTCGCCCTGATCGAGCTTCTCTAAATGTTGGCTATAGGTAATTTCGGGTTCTTCTTCCCCCTCTACCACCTGGGCAGAGGCGGGTAGAGCCCCCGTCAAAGGAGCAGCAATCAGACTTTGCAGCGCAAACCAGCCAATGGCCAAGGTGCGGGTAGCGCGTCGGCTAAATACGGACTGACGGGATGAGCGGGTAGATTTATTCATACAAACGTACAACTAAAATTTAAAGTAAGGCGGGTACAGTGGCCAACGGCTTGACAAGATTTGCCAAATCAACATCTCCAGTTTAGCGCCCTAGTCTGCTAACCAGCATGGCCAAGCGCCACAATCACGTTTTGGCCGCCAAACCCAAAGCTGCTACACAGCACATGGTCTATGGGCCCGGTGTGGCGAGAGTTGCAGCGGACAAAGTTAAGGTCAAACTCAGGCCGACGTAACCCGACGCTGGGGGGCAAACGCTGCTGTTGTAGACTCAATAGACTAAAAACGGAGCCGATGAGCCCGGCCGCGCCCAGGGTATGACCGGTAGCTCCCTTGGAAGAGCTGACGGCAGCTTGGGGAAATAGCTGCTGGATCATATAGGCTTCATTGGTGTCATTTAACCGGGTACCGGTGCCATGGGTATGGATGTAGTCGATATCACTTGCGTGTAAGCCACTCCGCTGCAGGCACTGGTGGGCCACGGTCAAGGTGCCATCTTGCCTGGAAGAACTAATGTGATAAGCATCATTACTGAGGCCAAATCCTAATAGCTGTCCATAGGCGGCTTTACCTGGGTTTGATCCCCTAGTTTCTAAAACTACAGCTGCTGCGCCCTCTCCCAGGACTAAACCGTTGCGATCGCAATCAAACGGATAGCAGCCATCGGTGGCCATGGCCCCCATGCGCCGAAACCCCGCCAGTGTCAGGGGGGTAATTGGCGCATCCACAGCCGCCACTAGCACCCGCGCACATTGCCCCGTCTGCAGCAGCATAAAGCCCTGAAATAGCGCCCATAGCCCCGTGGCACAGGCCGCCATGGGGGCTAGTAAAGGTCCCTGACTACCGACCCATTGGGCCACCTGCCCGGACAGACTAGCGGGTAACGCTGCTAGCCAATGGTCCAAAGCCAGCTCTCCACGGGCCATGGCCTCCCAACGGTTTAGATAGCTGCGGCTAGACCCCACCACCACCCCACAGTCGGCTAACGGTGGATTTAAACCAGCATCAGCCAGGGCAGCGGTGACAGCAGCCCTGAGCAGACTGTCGGGGTCAGCGGGCAGTTTATCCGCCAGCGCTAGAGGGACAGGCGGAAGTGAGAGGAACGGCTGACGAAGTGCGATCGCACTTTCCCCAGCCAATAAATTTGACCAAGTCGCCTGGGTCGTAGCCCCCAGGGCCGTCCACAAACCAAGGCCGGTGACTACGACATCCACCATCGAACCAGCTACGGCTCCATCCGAGAAACCCAATCCAGCACTACTCGGTCACCAGATTATCCAAACCCTCAATCACCGCAGCCGATTCAATCACATCGCCCTGTTGAATAGCATCCACCACATCCAACCCTTCGGTCACATAGCCAAAGACCGCATAGCTACCATCCAAAAAGGGTAAATCTGCTAGGGCAAAATAAAACTGAGCTGAGGCCGAATCTGGAAACTGGGACCGGGCCATCGCCACAGCACCATGGGTATGCTGCAGCGCCGGTTTAACCGTCTGACCGGCCGATTCAAACGTCTGACTGTAAATCGGCTGCTCCGCACCTGCAGGCGTAATCTCTAACGGAATAAAACGCTTTTCCTGAGTATCGGGGTCAATAAACCCACCGGTCCCCAACTGCTGAACAGGTACCGAAGGATCGGTGCTCTGGGGATCTCCACCTTGGACAACAAACGGTTGAGGTTCGCGCACTACCCGGTGAAACACCGTTCCATCGTAGACACCGCGCTCAACCAAATCGACAAAATTACCCGCCGTAATCGGCGCTTGGGTACCATCAACCTCAACGACAACGCTCTCTCCGTTGACCACAAACTCGACAGTAGCCGTCCCCTGCAACTGGGCTAGCCCAGTAGGTGCAGGAGTCACAGCCAACTCAGCCGGCGCAACAGGTTCTGCTGGTGTAGTAGCAACCGAATCTGAGGGGTCGCTTGCCCCAGCGGTACAGCTCACCATAAATAAGGCTACGACCAAACCAATGGCCCATCTGATACGGAAACACAAAATCATGATGATTACTCCCAAAGTAGAATAAAGGCACCATATCATCTCACAGGAAAACTGCCTTTTCAAGAGGGATGGCCCGGATCAAACCTATAACTATTGCTACAGCCCTTCTAAAGGAACCTGTAGAAATCGAGCCAGTTCAGCTCCCTGATTTTCCACAGCCGCCAGGGATATCGGTTGCCCCACTCGAGTCAGGGGAATATCTCCCTTACCCTTAATTTTGAGATAAAGAGCCCGCTTTGGATTTAAGCCTTCTCGAATATCCACCCGTATCGCCGTAATCGATGACAGCGGATACTTAAAGTCAATCGTGCGATTCTTTCCTGGGAATCCCCATCGAAAGATCTGCGCTTCCTCAGTCGTTTTATCAAATTGATTGTAGCCACCGCCCACATTCCACAGGCATATTAGCCAGAGGTACAGCGATAGCAGCAGAGCCGCTGTGCCATAGAAACACATGGCAATGCCCTGGGGGATAAAGATTAGCTGGGTCGGATCAGCAAACGGTAGCAGGTTAATCCCGGTGTAGCTAGAGACACCTGCCAACAAAAAACCAGTTCCGCCAACGGTCGTTACCAGCGCCCACCAATAGTTGCTCCAACGACGAGAGCCCAAAATTTCACGACGTAAAACAGTATCTTTTTCGGTTGCGTCAGAAACAGTCGCTTTGGAAACAGCCATATTAATTAGAGAAAGTGTTTTAGACATGCCCTACAGGCTGACCGTGGTCCAGCATGTGAGGCAATCGACTCAACTCAAACGATTTTAAATTAGCCGAGGCTAGGCTAGCAAACGGCATGGCTTCCATTAGTCAGCATCAGTAGTCAGTAAACGTCATCAATTAAGGTCAAACGGCTACCACATACTATGCCTGAGCATTCACCTTCCATTGCTTTTCCTTACCCAAGCACCTAACAGGCTATCAAGAATTTCAGCTGAACACCCCCCTTTACTCCAGATCTCTTCACCTTATCTGCCCAGTAAAAACAGCCCCAGCTCCAGTCTTTCAAAAGGCTACAGATTCTGATAGGATCGCTTTAACTTTTGCAACGTTCAAAACCCACTGCTGATACCCAACTGAGCCAGGGTTCATAGGCTCGTTGATTGGTTTCGCACATATTTGTAAACTGTTTTCATAAGAGGATTCCATGACCAGTCAGCCCGACCGCGTGGTTCTTATTGGTGTTGCCGGTGATTCAGGATGTGGAAAATCTACATTTTTGAAACGCCTCAGCGATCTTTTTGGCGAAGAGTTCATGACTGTCATCTGCCTAGATGACTACCACAGTCTAGATCGTAAGCAGCGCAAAGTAGAGGGGGTGACGGCTCTAAACCCTAAGGCAAACAACTTTGATTTGATGTACGAGCAGATCAAAGCTCTTAAATCAGGAACTGCAATCGATAAGCCTATTTACAACCACGAAACTGGTTTACTTGATCCGCCAGAACGCGTTGAGCCAAATCACGTTGTTGTTATTGAGGGCTTGCATCCTCTATACGATGAGCGTGTGCGTGGGCTACTTGATTTCAGCGTCTATCTTGACATCAGTGATGAAGTCAAAATTGCCTGGAAGATTCAGCGCGATATGGCTGAGCGGGGTCACACCTACGAAGATATCCTGGCTTCCATTCAAGCCCGTAAGCCTGATTTTGAAGCCTATATCGACGTTCAAAGACAGTATGCCGATGTGGTCCTACAGGTTCTACCAACGAATCTGATTAAGGACGACAAAGAGCGCAAGATTTTGCGGGTACAAATGATTCAGAAGGAAGGCGTAGAGGGCCTAGAGCCTGCCTACCTGTTTGATGAAGGCTCCACTATCAACTGGGTGCCCTGCGGCCGTAAGCTTACCTGTTCCTACCCAGGTATCCGCATGGCCTATGGTCCTGACACCTATATGGGGAATGAAGTGTCAATTCTTGAAATTGACGGTCAGTTCGAGAAGCTGGAAGAGCTGATTTATGTTGAGGAGCACCTCAGCAACATCTCCACCCGTAGCTATGGTGAAATGACCGAACTGCTGCTAAAGCACCGGGAATATCCTGGCTCCAATAACGGTACAGGGTTATTCCAGGTACTGGTAGGTCTTAAGATGCGCGCTACCTATGAGCGTTTAACCAGCTCAGTGGCAGGTCAGGCAGCCGTGTTGGCTTAAAGTACAGAAAAATAGGTACAAACTATTGGTGCCGTTTTGCTACTTTTTAGCAAAACGGCATTTTTATTGCGGTTCCCATTGCGGGTAGGGTGTGGCAGTAAATGTCCAACGTGTTCAGCAAAACCCTTGTTGTAACCAATGTGTCACCTGATAGGTGTGGCAATTAGTTATGGGCCCCAGTGAGGCGAGTAGTTATGCTCCACTGGTCAGTGGGGAATGCTATATTGGCTGCTATGCCTTTGTGGACATTGATAGGGCAGCTGTTGCTGCTGGGTTAACCTAACTTTCTATGGAGAAAGTAAAAAAGGCAGTGAAAAAATATGGTCGACCCATTGCATAAAGCTGAATAGCAAGGGAAAATCCTGAGGGCCCTGAATACTGACAGAATATTGACAGTAGCGACATTATTGACGGCCTGATTTTTCTCTAAGATTCATCATTTCATGGTTAGCATGGCTTCAGGTTCTCACCTCAGCAGTATTCTTATCGTCGAAGATAGCCAAGGTCGACGAGAAATTGTCCTAGACAGCTCAGTGTATTCTGTTGGTCGTGATGCGAAGTGTGACATTCGCTTAGCGTCACAGTTTGTGTCTAGGCATCACGCAACACTAGTACAGCTCCCGCGGGATGATGAAACCTACTATTACCGAATAGTAGATGGAAACCTTAAGGGCAAACCCAGCGCCAATGGCATGCTAATCAATGGCCGCAAGCTCCAGGCCCACGATTTAAAGAACGAGGATGAAATCGTTTTTGGTCCGCAGGCACGGGCCATCTACTATCAGCTGAAGCGGGACACCACATCAACCGTACCTCCCGACGAATTTGACATCACCCTAATCAGTCCCAACATGATTGTTGAAGACGAGGAAAACTCGTAGCGGCTCACAATGATTGGGCCAATGGGTCAGTTGAGCAAGCTGATATGGCACTACTTATTTTATTTGGCTGCCAAAAACCAAACGTGGATGCTTAGTCACGGAGCTGGTGTCTCGTTGCAACGTACCTTGCGATCAGCAACACAACCCATGCAACGGCACCCTAGTGTTCTGTACAGAAGGCTCTGCATAGTCTGCATAGAAAGACATCAGGGTAACGCTTATTTCTTATCAACTAGCCTTACTTTCAATGGCCTGGTTAACCAGCTGAAAAACCTTATGGCAGTGATTATTAGTCTTTAGGGGTAGCTCTTCGTTCTTAACTACCAAGTTTACGGTGGCAGCAGGGTCCTGAGTCACTAATTCGGTTTCATCAGTGGAGCCAATTAATACTTCAACAGTGGCCAACTGGCTGTAGGAAACCATGCCAGGAGGCTCTTTTGCCATCATATAATCACCATCCTGATAAACCAGGCGCAGACCACAGGCCTGGAGAACATCTGGTAGCGATTCCCGAAGATTATTGGCAGGAAGGACGCTGATGAGAAGGTTGGTATACCGGGCCATAGAAAATTCTAAAGCTACTGCAAAAGTCTAAAATCTACAGTATGAACAGGATGAAGCGATCAGTTCAGGCTAAACAATAGGTCAAGAATCGGCATCTTTTCTAGGACCATTATTCCTAGAGACCTAGCTCTAAATCTGCATCCGCTTTTACCCTTCTGGGGAACAATGAGTTTTTCAGGATAAATACAGGTTAAGCCTGACAATCGCTATTAATTTTAATGTCAATAATACCCTCTCAAGCCATACTCGCGTAAACAAGTGCATTTTATTTAGGTTTTGTCTTTAATTACAGACATTTTGATTAGAGTAATTTGCGGTGTTTATTTGTGTTTATTGACTGAGATAGCATAGGCCAAGCAGTTAGAGCCGCTTATAGCTATTGGGGAAAAGATGCGTGGTAAGCTCATCGTCTTTGAAGGGATTGAGGGAAGTGGTAAAACCACACAGATTCAGTATTTGCGCCAGTGGTTAGATAGCAAGTTTACTAAAGATGGCCTATCTAGCGATCCAACGGGGGTGATTGTTACCCGACAGCCTGGTGGAACTAGCATTGGTCAGCAGATAAGACAGGTCTTGCTACAGCCATCGGTAGGTACAGAGAGTCTAACCAGCACCTCAGAATTATTACTCTATGCAGCCGATCGCGCCCATCACGTAGAACGAATATTGCTCCCAGCACTTGAAACCGGGCATTTGGTACTTTGCGATCGCTACACCGCATCCACGGTGGCCTACCAGGGCTATGGACGAAAGTTAGATCTAGGGCTGATTAAAACCCTAAACACCATTGCGACAAAGGGATTGACCAGCGATCTGACCCTGTGGCTCAAGTTAGACGTAGCCGTGGGCCTAAAACGAATGGCAAACCGGGGACAGGCCGACCGAATCGAGCAGGCCGGCATCGAATTTCATCGTCGGGTCCATGGGGGGTTTGCGGCCCAGGCCCAGCAAGATAGGTTTATTACCGTAGATGGCAGCCTGACCCAGGAAGCGGTAGCTGAGCAAATTCAAGCCATCGTTTCCACCTATTTACAGCAGTGGTATGCCCTCTAAGTTGTCCCCAGTAACCATGGAGCAAAAGCAGCAGCTAATCCAGACCTTTGACCACGTTGTGGGTCAGGCCCAGGCGGTTGAGCTGCTGGTGCAAGCCGTCATCCGTGAGCGCATTGCCCCTGGCTATTTATTTGTTGGCCCCGCTGGCATTGGTCGTGGTTTGGTGGCGGCGGCCTTTGCAGCCATGCTATTGGACAGTAACGACGAGGCGCCGGATAACCTTAAACGACGCATTCGGTCTCGAAACCACCCCGATTTATTATGGGTTGAGCCCACTTACCTGCACCAGGGCAAGCTACTGACCGTCGCAGAGGCGCAGGAAGCTGGGATTAAGCGGCGCGGACGCCCCCAGATACGTCTAGAACAAATTCGAGACATTGCTCGCTTTCTCAGTCGTCCTCCATTAGAGGCCAACCAGGCTGTTGTGGTGATCGAAGCCGCCGATCTGATTGCGGAGGCGGCCGCCAACGGCCTCTTAAAAACCTTAGAAGAACCTGGCAAGGCTACGCTTGTGCTGATTGCCCCCGACCAGCAGACACTTCTACCCACCATAATTTCACGGTGTCAGACTATTCCTTTTCGACGCTTAGGGCCCGCTGACATGGCTCAAGTGCTGACCAATTTGGGCCATGGGGAAATTTTGAAGCATTCTGAACTGCTAAATCTGGCCCAGGGGAGTCCGGGGAGTGCGATCGCAAGTTGGCAACAGCTCCAGACCATTCCCCCTGAGCTCCTCCAGCAAATCAACCAGCCCAGCGCTAACCTACACAGTGCCCTGGCCCTGGCCCGGCAAATTGCTCAAACCCTAGAACCAGAGTCCCAGCTGTGGCTCCTAGACTACCTACAGCAGAGTCGTTGGCAACGGGGCCATGGGCAGGGGATGGCGCAGCTAGCACTAGCCCGTAAGCCGCTGCTCCGCTACGTG
>CALBPH010000641.1 GCA_937899365.1 uncultured Leptolyngbya sp. | reverse complement strand
GGAGCGTTACACATTGAGTAAAAATATTAGCCAGTTGGAAAATCTTTATGCCAAGATGGTCCCTAATAAGGCCCGCTATTCGGTGCCCCAACAGGTGGGCCAGGTTTAAAAATCTAAGTGTGGGGATGTTTCATGGAACATCCCCACACTTAGGTTTCAACGAATAGAGATTAGATACAGATTGGCATTTGACTGAGCAGTTCTAAATCCTCAGGGCGATCCACATCCCGCAGTTCTTCTAAGGTGGCGATGGAAAGATTGAGGCTGGTTGCGATCGCAACCGTCCGCTCAAACACCTCACTAGTTCCCCAGGGAATATCCTCAAACAGTCTGGCCTGGGGACCGCTAAACCCAATCAGATACTAGCCACCATCGGCCGCTGGCCCCAAAACCACATCGTGGCTTTTGAGCTGTCGAAACGCCTGCTCAAAATGGCGCGTGCTCAGCTGTGGGCAGTCTGCCCCAATGGCTACCACAGCCTCCATCCCCGCCTTGAAATTCCCCATAAATGCCTGGTGTAAGCGGGTCCCTAACCCCCCTGCAAATTGAGGCAGATAGGTAAACTGCCGGCCTAACCATGTCTGCATCTGCGACAGTCCACCGCCAGAGAAATGAACCTGTCGGTCAATGTCCGGATGCAGAGACGCCATTTCCCGCGCCATCGATGCCGTCATCCATCGCTGCAGTTCCGCCGCACGCACCGCCCCCAAGCGAGGGATTAAGCGGGTTTTAGTATTTCCGGCTTCGGGGTACCGCGTAAACAACATCAGACAGGCCCTTGCATCCACGATCTCTCCCCTTTTCTATTTTTTAATATTTGCTCTAGATTATGACTGTTCATTCAACGACCAGTCGTAGTCAAAGTAACTAAGGCTGTAGTTGCCAGCTTCCAGATAGGCCCGCTCTTCCTCGCTGACGTAGTTACTGATGAAATTGAGCACGGCTCGCTCTGCCTTGCTACCGGTAAACCCGGTTTCTACACCGTAGGAAGGAATCCAGTCTTCGCCAAACCAGCTAAAAATTTTAGATACTCGAACTTCACTGGCCTCCTGATCAATAGCCAGACCGTCAGGTCTAGCCAGCCACTGCTCCACTTGCTCATCTAGCTGGGCATCGAGCGCTTCCCCAGTAAATGCTTCGTTGCGCAGCGGCGGGCAGCTAATGGCGGCACAGACAATAGCGGCATGAATTCGAGGCTCATCAAAGTCAACTCGAAGCACATCATGCTCAATATTATTCAGGGTCTTTTCCTTGCCTTTAATCGGGTGCTTTTGCAGACGCCATACCCCGGTAATGTCTTTGATGCTGGCCTTGAGAGGCGTCTGGTTAATAATAGATTTTAAGGTCAGAGAGTTATAAGCATTGACCCAATAGGCAATTTGCTCCTCCTCGCTCCAGCTGTCGTAGGTGGTATCATCCACCACGGCTAGCCCGTTGTTAAAGCTGTCTAATGGTTGCCGAGACTCCTGTAGACCGGCATAGTCAACCCAGCCGGAGTCATCAACATAGGTACTCAAGACATCGTTATAAACTGAATAATCCACACCCTCCTGGGTGGCGATAATCTGGGTTTCACCAGAGGCGGTGTCAGCTGGTGTCGCCCCGGTAGAACAACCGACCAACCCTACGGAGCAAGCCAGAAAAAAGGCAGATAAATATTGACGTTTCATAATTAATCAGCGGTGAGGAGTAAGGGTAGTAGAAATAATGACTCTCTTGCAATCTCTCACTGCCAACTGAATGCCGCCTGAGAAGTGCCTTAAGTTCTGTTCAATTTTGAGGTTCCTGACCCCATCACCTGGGCACTGCTCCAGAGCACCCCTAGCACAAACGGCCACCATAGCCAGTGGCGTAGGGGGGCCGGCAAATACCAGCTGTAGTCGCCGATGGATAGCTGATATTGCAAAATAAAGTACACGTAGGCCGACAGGCTAACCAGCCGACTGCCCAGGTTGCGACTGACCACTAAAAAGGGCATTAGCCAGCTTAAGTACCAAAAATGGACAATGGGCGAAATCACCATCAGCCCAATTAGATACCACTCGGTAAATGTGTGAAAACTGGTGGTCCGCAGCAGCAGCCATAGGACCACCAGTGCCAGGGGAAAGGCATAGAGCCAGTTAGCCGAGAGCGAAGGCTCCCATAGCTGCGCGACCAGGTGGGGAATTAGCTCCGCGCTACGGCCATTTTTGACAAACGAGGAGCCAAAGCGCACCAATGGGCAGGAGGTGGGGCTACAGAAAGGAACTGCCGTCAGCACGACAGGGAGTAAACCGGTAATCCCGCTTAGGAGGGCGATGCCAATGCGCCCCCGTCGGAACCCATGCCACACCAGAAACGCCAGGACCGGTAGGGATATCCATTTAACGGCAATGCTGATGCCGACCCATAGGGCACTGCCCAGATAGGTTAACGGGGGCCGTTTGGCCGGGGTGTCTGGTCGCTCAAACCACAGCCAGGCCATGACTAGCGGTAGCACAAACCAGCTGTCGTAATGGCCGCCGCCGGCAAAACTGTAAATTACCATCGGATTCCAGGCATAGAGCAGCGTTGCTCGATAGCCAAAGCGCCGACTCAGTAACCAGCACACCATCAAATCTGCTGCCGCAAACGCTGCTTTAAATAGCGGCACCGATACGGCAATGTTGGCCAAGGAGCGGAAGCCAATCTGGGTTAAGGGGGGGTAGATGGCCGAGGCAAAGGCATTGTTGATTTGGTCCCACCATTCTGTGCGTAGGGGCTCAAGAATATCGGCCGTCGGTGCAAAATCATAGGGGCTAAAGCCCTGTAGTTGGATATACCCTTCCCACAGGTAGCGCCAAATATCATCCCCTGGGTACATGGCCAGTAGCAGCCCTCGCGTGGCTATGGCCACTGCCCAAAACCACATACCTGGCAGACGCTGCACTGCCCAGGCCAGGACAAAGCCCACCCCCATGATGGCGCTGCCCACCCAAAAGTGGATGACCGATGTTGTGGCGCGAAAGTCTCCGTAGGGCAGCACATAGACGCTGCCGGCCACCAGTAGCACCGCACTGAGAAAGAGCAGAATTTGTTGGGATCTATTTGTTATTTTTTTCTGTGATTGGGGTGCACATTCCTGGTCAGTCCCTCGCCATAGTGTCTGCCAATATAGACGCGCCAGGGTGGACAGAATAATGGTGCCGGCTTTAAAGCTCCCCGTGACGGTGCCTGAAATTTTGGACCGGCCCCCCTGGCGAGGTAAATAGTTGACCGGTAGCTCACAGATACGCAGATCGCATTCCACAGCTCTAGCCTGCATTTCGACAGTCCAGCCAAAGTTGCGATCGCACATGCCAATGCCATCCAGCGCCGTCTTCCGAATTAGCCTCAGCGGCCCGAGATCCTCAAAGCGGTGACCCCAGCCCCAAGCAATCACCGATCCCGCCAGCAAGTTACCACACCGATGCACCGGGCTCAGATGCTGCCGCCCTACAGCCGTTCCCCGCCGATTGCCCAAAATCAGATCGTATCTGTCTCGCTGAGCAAAAAACTCAGGCAGCTGAGCCAGATCATCGCTCCCATCGGCATCACAGAACAAAATCCACTCAACCCCATCAGGCAACGCCTGTAACCCGCGCCAACAGGCTTGCCCATAACCCTTAACCGGCTCTGACACCACCTCAGCACCTGCCTGCATCGCGATCTCAGCGGTGTTATCCTGGCTGCCGTTATCCACCACGCGAATGTGGGTTAGCCCCTGGTTTTGTAATGTTTTAACGACGGTGCCAATCGAGGCCGATTCATTCAGGGCTGGGATGATGACTACTGTATTTTCTAAATCCATGGGATGCCATGCGACGATGTCAGCCCTTATTAAATAGGGTTTGACTGAAATTTAGCTGAGCCCATTCTCAGACAATCCCCCAATTTCCGTACTGGCGCTCACTATTGCCGCTCCACAAGGCCAATGTAACCAACGCTAGCCCATATCTGTAAACTGAAGTAGCGACCCGCAGGAGTGAAATATGGGCAAAGCAGCAGATACACCAGCAACGACGGCCATTATCGATCCGCGTCTGCAAACCTATCGCTCTGCCCTAGCCCAGCTGCTCCAGCAGATGCAGACATTGGCGAGTAGCATCAACAACCCGGACCTGGCGCAAACCACAGACAGCCTCCGTCGCAGCATTGATGAGCCCTTTTTGTTTGTGGTGGTCGGAGAGGTTAAGGCGGGTAAAAGCAGCTTTGTCAATGCACTCCTAGAGGCGGAGGTGTGTGCCACCGACATTGCCCCCTGCACCGACTCGATTCAACAAATTGTCTATGCCGATGTAGAAACGTCCCAGCAAATGGAGCCCCATTTGCGTAAGATTGGTCGCCCCATCGATATCTTGCGAGAGATTTCCATTGTGGATACGCCGGGAACCAATTCTTTGGTAACCGGACATCAGGTGATTACCGAACGATACATTCCCAATAGCGACCTGACATTTTTTGTTCTCTTTGCTAAAAACCCTTACCAGAAAAGTGCATGGGACTTTTTAGACTATGTCAGCATTGACTGGCGTAAAAAAGTCGTTTTTATTTTGCAGCAGGCCGATTTACTCCGCCCTGAGCATCTGGAGACCAATGTTCAGCAGGTGCGAGACTACGCCATCCAAAAGCAAATTGCCGCACCCATGGTGTTTGCCACCTCAGCCGAGCTGGAATTGGAAGGAGATTATGAAACCAGCGGCTTTGCTCCGGTACGGCAGTACATTCGCGACATGGTCTCGACGGGGGAAAGCTACAAAATTAAGCTGCGCTCGGTGAGCACCACCACCCACAAACTGATCGAAGCCCTAACGGATGATATCCATAGCCTAAAGGCCCAGCTCCAGGCAGATCGGGCGACGGCCAATCGGATTCAACAGCAGATTGAGACGGGGCGGGTGCGATCGCAAGCCGAAATCAATACCCTTGTCAGTCGCCTCTCGGATCGCTATGACACCATTGCCAGCCGCATCAAACTAGAATTTCGCGATAGCCTCTCCGTCGTCACCGTGATGCGTCGCTCCTTTGTCGGTATTTTTAACAAAGAGGCGTCTCTACAAACCTGGATTAACGGATTCAAAGATCGCTGCCAAGACGAACTCAAAACTTCCTTAGAAGAACTCTCCAATGAAGGTGCCCAGCACTTTGTCGACGGTATTCGGCAGCTGTTAGAAGGTCTGACCGTTGACCTCAACGCCATCCAGACCTACAAACTCCAAAGCAGTGCCATTTCTATCAAAATTTTGGAGCGTCGCCAGGAGGTAATCGAAAGTGTCAAAGCCAAAGTCAATGGCCTACTGACCGATGAAGGGCTGGCCCGCACATTGGGCTCAGAAGCCGAAAGCATGGCGGCAGAAATTGTGGGCGGTGCCTTTGTTGCCGTAGCCGGCACTATTTTGAATATCGTTGAGTTTGCTGTTGCCGAGGCCATTATGAATGCCATTGGTATCGCGTTTGCCGGCATCGGTGTGATTGTCCTCGCCATTGGCATTGCCTGGCAGCGCAAACGGATTATTACCAAATTTGAAAGTGCCCTGGATGGTGAAAAGAATCGGTTTAAGGATGACGTCACCGACCGTCTGAACCAGAAGCTAAGCCTGATATACGAGGAAGTAGAACGTATATTTGTCCAGTTTTACGATTACGTAGAGCGCGAAACGGCAGAAATTGCTCCGGTGCTAGAGCAGTATGACGCCATTCAGACAGAAGCCACACAACTGTTTAATGAAATGGCCTCTCAAGATTTACTCAAATAGCCACTGCTCGACCAAATCCGAATTCATTAAACCCGATTAAAACTAGACAATTTTGTAGGGGCACTTCCTTGTGGATACCCTTCGATACTGGATGCTATCAGTTAGGATTTCGTATTAGTCATATATTCGGCATATGGGCTGCACCAAGCTATAAAAAATAGGTGGTGCAGCAAGCTACCGCACCACCTATTTAGAAAGTTTCAAGACAAGCCTGGTGAAACCATACCGAGGCTAGTCGTCTTTCTTGTCATCCAGGGCGCTACCGCCACCCGAAGATTCATAAATTGCGTCGAGCTGTTCACGAGCGTCCTTAATAGAAATAGAACGCATAACCAGCAAAGGCTCGTCTAGGACATTGCCATCGCTGTCCAAAAGTTCAGGATGGGACACTCGACGGGGCTGCTTGGGAATAGATGAGATTGAACTACCGGGACCTCGGCGGGTCTCAATACCCAAACTAATAAGGTTTCGAACCAAATTGGCAATTGCCAATACGGCCAAAACGGTGAAAGCGAAGATGTAGAGTAAATGCAGCATAGGGCAGAAGCGGTGGCGCTAATTATCCTCGTTTAAGTTGTCTTGGGCTGCTTGGGCTTGCTGCTGTCGAAAGCGGATACCCACATTCCAACATTCGTGAACCAACTGATGCCAAGACATCACAACAGACATGTCTACGCCTGCTTGGTTGCCAGTAGCCTGAGATAAGGACTGGGATGCAGTGACAAGCTGTTGAGCCTGACGCACCCGGTCGAGTAAATCCTGCTGCTCGTGCTCACTTAGAAAATCAATCGTCTCAGATTCCAGCAAACTAATCGAACGGCCAAACCAGTGCTTAAAATCGTCAAGTAAAGGCTGTAAAACCGCCTTCATTAATTCAGGTTCGGGAGCATTGGAGCTGTACATCAATTGTACTTAAGCCAGATAACTATGGGGAATTTGTGAAGCAACGTAAGGAGACACAAACTATTACTAGCTTAGACAGAACCTTTAGGTAATGCCAATCAGGCTGCGCATCTATAGAAAACGAACAAGCCTGGTAAGCCTTCTGTAAAGATTATTACTCAATAAATATATTAACGCTATTTCTTAAATGGAATGGTTAAGATATGCCATCAATTTTATGGGGATCGTTAGGTATTTGATCTCGGGTTTGCCAGCCAGCTTTCCAGAGCTGACGGTTCTTTAGTCCACTGGCATTGATCCAAAATCGGACCGTTGGATCGCAGGAGGCAACCAGCTCGGCAAAGACAAGCTTTCCTTCATTTTTGCGGTTTGTTACTTGAAAATGTCGCCAACCCATGGTGCGCTGCTGGGCGGTCCATTTAGACCCCAACAAGTGGGGAAATCGTTGCTTTTTGGGTTTGGCCATGGTCAGAAGAGGGGCAGTTTTTTGACTTTTGACGTGTTAACGCACCTTGGGGTGTCTACTCAAGCTTTTGCTTTAGCCCACGGATATGGACAGCGCGGCTGGTGATATAGGCTGTTTTGGGCTCTAGACGAATATAGACTTAGCCAGACAGCAGTCCCCGTAATTTGCTGCGGGAGTACATGACAATATCGGCTGCCAAACTATCATCATCGACTTGGGTGAAGCCCAGCTCGGCCAGGGGCTGGCTGATTTGATTCAGGAAAACCTTATGGCCTTTAATGGGCTGCTTTAGGGTGATGGAGCGATTAAAATACAACCCCAAACAACCACCGACTAATCCCATGGCCAATCCCAGCTGATTGGGTATGGCGCTCATGGGACTTAGCTTAAGGACCACACTGGCAAGTCCCAGGGTGATTAATGTGCTGGTGCCAAAGTAATAAAGAAATGTAAGGGAATTCTCGGGGCCCGGGTTACTCGCGGTCATGGTGGGACTGATGCATGCTCTCTGTATAGGGTTGCACAATTTCATCGCAACCAGTACGAAAATCAGTGGCAGAATAGTCAGGCGACATGAGTCGCTGTTTGATAGTCGGTCTCTAATCTATTGGCTTGGACTGGATATTAGATCTATTGGGTTAAACCATGATTGAGGTAGAGCAGCTTAGCAAAGCTTACGGGGCGACCGTTGCAATTGACGATGTGTCTTTTAAGGTAGAGCCCGGAGAAATTTTAGGGTTTTTGGGGCCTAACGGGGCTGGGAAAACCACGACCATGCGGATTTTGGCTGGGTATTTGCCCGCCACCAGCGGTACGGCGCGCATTGCTGACCACGAGGTCCACAGCGATTCGATGGCGGTACGTCAAAACATTGGCTATTTGCCGGAAGCTCCCCCGCTGTATCCAGACATGACGGTGGAGGCATTTCTCTATTTTGTGGCCCGGATTAAAGGTCTCCCCATTGGCGATCGGGCGGCCCGGGTGGCGTCGGCGATGGAACGCTGCAACCTGAGTGAAAAAAAGCGGGTGTTGATCCGTAAGCTTTCAAAGGGATTTCGTCAGCGGGTGGGCATTGCCCAGGCGATTGTCCACGACCCGCCAGTGATTATTTTGGATGAGCCGACGGTCGGTCTGGATCCAAAGCAAATAATAGATGTGCGCAACCTGATCAAAAGTTTGGCGGGCAAACATACCATCATACTCTCGACCCATATATTACCTGAGGTG
>CALBPH010000640.1 GCA_937899365.1 uncultured Leptolyngbya sp. | reverse complement strand
GGTGGTTTTAGCCAAACAATATTGGACTCAGAACGCGGTTCAAGATGCCCTGGTGGTGGCCAGCCTTGCCCTACTCCTTGTTGTTCTTGCAGAACACATTCCTATTTTCTCTGGCTATTTAGCCGTCATGGCCACCGGATTTTTTCTGATTGAGTTTGATGCCCCACTGGCCCGCAGACTCAGAGAAGGATTCAACAGCCTATGGATTGTCGCCGAGATTATTCTGTTTGTGTTACTCGGGGCTAGCATTCAGCTGAGTGTTTTGGGCAACATCTTCCTAGTGGGCTTACTAATCTTGGCGATCGGCACATTAATAGGACGTTCCCTGGGGTGGTATCTCGCCACCCTAAGCAGCAACTGGACTAGTCAAGAACGCCTATTTCTGCTCTCGGGAAATTCCGCAAAAGCTACCGTGCAAGCTGCGATTGGGGCTATCCCTTTAGCCCAGGGGGTGGAGGGCGGAGACACTATACTCGCTCTAGCAGCGCTATCAATTTTGGTTACGGCTCCCCTGGGGGCCTGGGCAATCCCCACCTTTGCCCCAAAGCTGTTAGAACAGGGTCAGGTAGATCCCACAAAAGTTTCTGTAGACCGTCGCATTGTTCTCCTAGCCGCTGTTGATACGTCTCCCCTGGCCGAACAGGTCCTGACAAAAGCCGCTGATCTGGCCCGACGCTGTGATGGTGAGGTGGTGGTACTGCATGTTCAAAAAGTTGATGATCCTCAAGTCGCCAATCGGCTAAAACAACAGACAAAAAAGCATTTAGCCGACATCCGCCATCGATTTATCTTCTCGTCAGGTTCCATTCCGACAGAAATTCTACGCATCGCCCAAGACCACCGGGCAACAGAAATTGTCATGGGCAAACGCGGTCATCGCTATCTTAACGATCTCCTTGTTGGCTCCGTTTCACGGGCAGTCATCGAAATAAGTCCGCTGCCCGTTGTGATTGTAGAAGCAAGCTAATGGCCAAAAGCCCGAAGGCAATGATCTGCCTTCGGGCTTTTGGCGTAGATAATCGATGATTAGCGTTTGCTAATTAACGTGGCAATTTTTGACAATTTCCTGAGTTGCTTTTTGCACCTCAATTGCCCAGCCTTCACCAGACTGTAGTGCTTTTTCCGCAGCGTCTAGAGCCTGATAAAACAGCTGCCAACCAGCCTTCTCACGCTCATAGGTCTGTTGTAGGCTACTGGATTCTCCTTGAATAAAGTCCAGACCTTCCTGCAATTGGAACACACCGGTATTGATAAACTCAGTTGCTTCGTCTGTCTTGCCCTGGTTAAATAGATTCGCCACTTTAAGTGAAAATCTCAACATCGCCACTGTGATTGGCAGACGAGACACAAAACAACCCGTAAATGGATCGATGTCAGACTTGATGCTGTCCATTGCTTCAGGCAGTGCCTCAGCATACTTAGAGAACAACAAAATCCGCAGATAGTCTCCCACCTGCTTACCCACTTTAGCCATGGCAATCGCCTCTTGGGCAAAGCCTTCTTTGTCATGACGCATGATTAAACCAGACGCATGGGCATACCCTAAGTTTGGCTGTTGACCACGGGCCGACAAAATATAAGCCTGGTCCTCTGCCCGACCAATAAAGCTAGGGGTAAAGGTTTGGTAGCGACGGAGGCTGTCTACGAGAATACCGTTGGTGCCGCCAGTTACGTGGATGCGTTGGATGGCCTTAGTCTCTCCATCAAAGTCAGTACCCGCTTGTTAGCGAGTCATCATTTCTGCTTCTGTGGATAGGGCCTGGGGCAGCTTACTAAAGAACACATATTCGTCAGGATTGAGCGTGCTACCTGGAAAGGTGACATCAGGGGTAAACACTCCTTTATGGATATCGCGCTGATTGACCAGGGCTCCAGCGCTCATCCCTAGCTCAATGGGGTGATCCGCAGAGTCTTTTCCAGTCGCGCCCCATAGGGGTGTTTTGAGGTGACCAAAGGCCGTGGCTCCAGTCTGCTCTAGCAGCTCAGCCTGGGGAAAGACCTGGTCCAGGTCGATTTTGAATGTAGCATTGATTTCCGGATCTACAAAAACATACCAAAGGGGAACAATCGCTTTGAGGAAGCTGTAGTGACGGCCATAGCGGCCATCTACCCCAAAGACGGAGAGCATGGCTTTGGCATCATCACCAAGGGAGGAATGCTCTAGGATAGGAAGCAATACCTTTTCGATCAGGCTGTTGGTATCTGTTTCGGTGAAGGCAAAAATATTCAGCTGGTCTAAAGGCTCACTGGCGGCCAGCACCTGTTTTAGATAACTCTTGCCCAAGGTTTGCAATCGCTCATGGGTCACTGACACAGACAACACGCAGTTTACTTTGTCAGTGATGTCGGGCTGTTGCTGCCGCTCAAACTCGACTGCGTGGTTAAGGTGTTTTAGACCGTAGAGAATTTCGTTGCTCTCTTCGGCGATGCCAATGGGGATGGGATGGTCGTACCAGTAGAGTTGAGGATCGTCCGCCGCTTCTGCCAGCTGGGATTGAAAATCAGCATCAAAATTGCTCAGGTCCGCTGACCCTAGGGGCATGGTCAGCAAAGCGTTGGAGGTAAATAGTACCTGCTTAGCGGGGTTTTCAATCGGATGGGGATTTAGCTGCTCAACGGTGACGGTGCGCTGTGTGCGTAATTCGTCAACGCGTTCGGTTTCTTGTCCCCAAATGCCGGTGCCTTCTGGGAAGAGTACGGACCAAACGGCATTGGCTGCTGCTACCTCATCTTTAGCTGTCTCTAGGGTTGCTGCCATTTGCTCGAGATTGAGCTTTAACGCAGCGTCTTTTTCGCAGGCTTGTTCGAGTTCTTGGGTGATTAGCTCAGCGCTTTGCAAATAAAATTGAGCACTTGTTTGCCACTCGGGTGAAGCGGATAGTTTATCTAAATAGGTTTGGGCTTCAGCATACTGAGGGTGCTGGTCCCCGGCTAGGAGGATGAGGAACGCTGAATTAAGGGTTTGCAATATTGAATTTGTATCTAGCCAATCGGCTAAGCCTGGCATTTCTAGCGGCAAAATCTCTGTAGCTTTAGAGCCGGCAGGCTGGGTTAGAAAGTTCAGAATAGGATTGAGGGCTGTCATGAGTTTAGAAAAAACTGTTTAGGGGACAACTCAAGCAAAAAATGGATACACCCCTATAGTTTTATGCCAATCTGCCCTTAAGTATGGTGATGCGGACTTCAAATTCCTTCGAAGTTATGCTGAAGTTTTATTTTTAGGATGAAAACTTTTGCGATCGCACCCGCATGTCAGTGCCTGCTATTAGCAGCGATCGCAAACTCCATGGACCGTCACTTCATAGTTATCAATGGTCAACCCAGACCGCAGCTGGGCTGTATCCAAACACTGAAATTGCTCCCAGGGAATATCTTCAATGGCACCGCACATCTTGCAGCGAAAGTGATGGTGGCGGCCCACATTAGCATCATAACGACACACCCCTTCCTCCAGGAGCACCTCGCGCACCAGACCCACATCCCGCAATGCCTGCAGGGAGCTATAGATGGTTGCCTGGGAAGACCGGGGCACATCCTTATTTACATCGTGAAGGATCTGCTCGGCAGTGGGATGATCCTCGCGGGCAAGCAGATTGGAATACACCGCAAATCGCTGGGGCGTGACTCGCAGATGCTTTGATTTGAGGAGTTTTACAATTTCTTCTGTCTGCTGAGACATCGCCGATTTTAAAAAAATGTAAACGGGTTAACGCACAAGTGGCATCCAACGATACACGTCATCGGTATCTTGGCCGCGTATAGTGCAAGCATAACGCTACTATCTTAGCATTCACATTATGTGACATCCACTTAAATGTCAGAATAATTCTAGGTGTTGATATTTTTCCAAATAAGAACTATTCTGGTTTAGGAAGGCAGCCATTCAACTAAATATTGAGGCAACGCCTGTTTTTACTACTGATCCACCTAACGACTAACTACAGGAAATTATCATGGCTGTTATTGAAAAAGTACCCAGCGTTGTTTTTAAGACTCGCGTCCGTGATGAGTCCGTCGAAGGTCCTAACCCCTATCGTTGGCAGGACACCACTACTGAGGATATCTTCGCAGGCAAAAAGATTGTCGTTTTCTCTTTGCCCGGTGCATTTACCCCCACTTGCTCCTCTAATCACCTGCCCCGCTATGAAGAGCTTTACGATGAGATGAAAGCTCTGGGTGTGGATGCCGTTTACTGCGTCTCTGTAAACGATGCCTTTGTTATGTTCCAGTGGGGCAAACAGCAGGGTGCTCAGAACATTAAGCTACTGCCCGATGGTAACGGCGAATTTAGCCGCAAAATGGGCATGTTGGTTGACAAGTCCAACCTAGGCTTTGGTATGCGCTCCTGGCGTTATTCCATGGTTGTGAATGACATGACCATTGAGAAGCTATTCTCTGAGCCTGACTTTGGTGACAACTGCCCCACTGACCCCTTTGAGGTCTCCGACGCTGACACCATGCTGGCTTACCTCAAAGGTGCTGATGCGCCTGGTGTTTCCGAGCCTCGCAAAGAGTTTGTTGGCTAAGCCCTGACTCAACTAAAGCTGGGCGGTTAGCGCCAGTAAATTCAATCAAGGCAAAGAAGGTCAGAGTTCTATCCTTCTTTGCCTTCTGTATCTCTAATTACTCAAGATGTTGCTGTTTCTTGAGATAAACACTATTTGGGTTGAACGACAGTTAAGCCCATTAACTCACCCCCAACCTTGATGACCGCTTAAGGCAGGTTAGACGACTATGAAACTATCCAGTGCAAATATTGAAAATCATTTAGATACCCTCTATGACGCCATTGTCGTAGGGGGTGGCATGGGCGGCCTGTCAGCTGCTATTTATTTGGCCCGCTACGGTCTGAAATGTCTGGTTATTGAGAAAGGGAAGGGCCGCTCCCTCTGGATGCAAGATACCCGTAACTACCTGGGCTTAGATCCTAATACTCCCGGGCGTAGCATTTTGACCCACGGTGCTAAGCAGTCATTAGAATGGGGTGCTGACCACCTCAGAGCCTTTGTGGAAGAGGTCACTGATGAAGGTGAAACCTTTGCTGTTAGGGTCAAGGTTGGGAGGAAAAATAGTAAGCATTACTCGCTGCGTAGTAAATATGTGATTGCAGCTTCAGGTGTCATTGATGTGCT
>CALBPH010000639.1 GCA_937899365.1 uncultured Leptolyngbya sp. | reverse complement strand
CAGCGAAGTGGCAAAACGGTTAGGGAAATCGGGTATCGATATCTCGGCAGGTAGTTTGAAGCAATACATGCTTAAGCTCAAGCGGGAACGCCAAGGGGCTACCAAAAAAACGTCAGGGTCATCTAAACGAAACCGTAGGAATCGCCAACCAAAACCTGCGGTGGAGAAATCCGCTAGCAATACACCACCGTCTCAGACGGTTACCAAAAAACGGGTATTGCCAGAACCATTTGATGAGGTGAAAACCGCATACTAGGGGGATGACGATGACTGTCACCACACGTAAACGTACTAAATCATCAACTGATACATCTGCCGATAACGCCAACGGAAATAGTGAAGGTAACGATAGCGTTAATTCAACTGTGAACGCTGAGGTGAATCCCAGCGTGAATCGTCGGGTTAATCATCGGATTCATTTTGCCGATGGAAATAAGGGGGGCGTGGGTAAAAGTGTTCTCTGCCGCACCCTCTATCAATGGTTCCTGGATAGGCAACAGCCGGTAATCGGGGTGGAAGCCGATGTGAATAGCCCAGCCTTTAAGGGCATTTACTCCGATGTCATGGTGGCCCAGTTCTCTGAGGATGAAACCATGGGGGCCAGGGCCAACGCCATTGTGAATGCCGTCGTCGCTGCCCAGAAGTCAGCCGTCGTAAATCTACCGGCCACGGTCTATGAAGCCTTTCGGCTATGGCTGCGGGATTATGACATTCTCACCCTGGTCGCCGACAACCACATCGAGCTAGTGAAGTGGTTTGTGGTCACCGGCGAGTTTGACAGCCTCAAGAGTTTAGAGATTTCCCTGTCCTCCTTTGACCGGCGCATTCCCCATATGGTGGTCAAAAACCTCAAGTATGGCGATTGGACCTTCTTTGAGGAGTCCGATGCCCTCCAGGCGTTGATTCGCGAAACCCAAACGCCTGTGATTGAGCTGCCCAAGTTACCGGTGCGAGTGGCCAGTACGGTCCTGCAGCAGCGGCTCACCTATGCCGACAGTTTGCGCCATCGAGGGAAAGGCTTTGGCGTAGTGGAGCAGGCCGCCGTGAAAAGCTATCTGCGCTCCGCCTATGCCGCCTTTGAATCCACCGGATATTTGCCCAGCATTTAGGGAGCCATCACACCATGAATACCATTACCGACGAGCAGCGACGCTTAGCCGGGGCCATGGGTGTGGACCCCGATGATCCGTTGATTACTGTACTCAAGCCCGTGGCCGACCTGGCCGAGGAGATGAAGGCATGGAAAGACATCGACATCGAACTTCTGAAGTTTCTCCGCTCCACCAGTCAGGGGGTGGAGCAGACGGCCTCCAATTACGCCAAGCTCGCCAACTATTACAGGACATTGGTCGAGCTATCCAAGGAATCTTCGACGCAAATGCAAGCGGAGACCGGGAAATTAGTCAGGCTGATGCAGGACTCGATCCGACAAATGCAGTCCGACTTACCCAGCAAACAAGAACTGAAGTCCGACCTCAGCCATCTCAAGACCGAAATTCATCAGACCAAGGCCTTGAGCGCTGATCGCCCCTTAGTGCAATGGGTAACGCTGGTGATAGCGCTTCTCTACAGTGGTGGAATGGCCTGCTTGGGCTGGTCTTTTGGGCTAATGAGAGGAGTAGAGCAGGGGACAAGGCAAAACATAAGCCTCTTTGGAGGGCAAAGCAATATGATCTATTGGTCACATCTGCGACAACAGAATAAAGATGAGATTACGAGTTGTCGAGAACAAGAACAGAAGACATGCTTGATTGACTTGCCATAGAGAAGAGCTTCGTCGTAGGCTGAAAACATATGCTAAAGCTACGGTCCCATCAAACAAAATAGTCTTAATAAAATCGTCCTATCCATTTTGGATGATTCTCATCATTATCTCAATCCATTTCACAGGTTGACTCATTCATAAAAATGTCAGCCCCCGATAAAACTAGAACTTGTAGATGTCTCTTCTTTCACAATTCGAATACAATTCCAAAACATCAAGCTTCCTTTCCTGTATTCATAATTCACAAGCATATGAGCATACATATCAGCGATTGTATCTTTCTTCCAATAAGGAGGCATTGAAGAGATAGATATGTTACAAGCCTTTATAACAAATTCTTGAACATAATCTAGATCCTTTTCCAAATCCCGATTGAGATCTCGCTCCATGATTTTCTTTATATGTGATGTAAGGTAAATACCTCGATCTAATCCATAGATATCTTGTAAATGGAGAGCAAGTTTTTGAGTTTTCTCTTTACTGCGAAAACGTGCAAACACCGACGATATTTCTTGCAGATACGAAAATGAGCCATCATATCCAACATACCGCCTTGCTAGTTCTAAATAACTCATTCGAGCATCAGGTTCTTCAAGAAATATCTGTACTCGTTCAAAGTCATCATGAATATTATCTATAAATCGGCAAATTTCATCAATATCATGAGAAGAAGATAAAACACGCCTCAAAGCAGAATCCATATCAAGTTCGTCAGATTGGCTAGGCAATCTTTGAGTTAATGCATGAAGAATAGTGTCTTTTGCTTGAACAACAACACTTTGTTCAAGACCTACCACTATTTTTTTCTTTTCTGATTCACACCATTCGCCTACTTGTATTCCCTTGACAGGAACTAATCGTGATTCATCTGGTTCAGGCAGACGAAAAGTGAAACCGACTTCAGGATATTGGCTGTTAAGCCAATCACAAAATTTTTGCGCGTCATCAGAGCGTATTCCAGAAATAGGCTCCTTTGCAGTATTTGATTTGAATTTTTTGTTTTCCCAATGATCTGGTTGATAGTTGCGCAGTCCATTATGGATATCATTTAGAAACAGTTGATATTCAGCACACGTTATATAACCTTTATCTATCCATTTATTGTCATCTACTCTCTCAAGGTACTTTAAACGCTGAACAATTAAGACCTTTGCGGCTAAACTTGCCGCATCTATATCATTCGATTCAAGTGCAATATCTATTCGATCTTTAAGAGCCTTTCTATGTTCAAGTGAGATTTCAGCACCTTCATTAAGACAGTCATATGCAAATGCTAGACTTGAAACTGTAGAATTGGTAAGCATACGCTGAAACAAGCGGTTTGTGTCGTAAGCTTGTACGATAAAAAATCGAATCGTTTCCTCCCACCACAGGTCAGTTAAGTTATCAATTAGAAGCTCTTCTTGACCACTTTCTTTGATCTCTACAGAAGCTAAGTATTCTTGAATACTTTTATGAACAAATTCATATTGGTCAGCTTCGCGCTCTACTAATAAGCCACTAAGATTTTTTAGCTGCTTGATGAAATTAACAGCTAATGTGTCTGAACCTACAATGCGAGTCAAACGCTCTTCAATAATATGACTAGCCGTTTCTCTTCTAACAGTACGGACTTTTTTCTTCATCAATTCTAAGGCTAGTACTTGAAGAATACGTTGATTCTGCGTAGCACTAAGCTCACCAAGTATCCCCTTGGCTTCCTGTCGTCTCCCCAACATCACATCACACAACTCTGCATAAAGCTCAACTCGTCGTCCTGGCAAAGCTCCACGATTATCATGAACGATAGCAATCATTGTAAGCAACAATGGATTGATAGCTAGTTCAGCAAGAGTTGGATGCCTTTTTATCCGCATCTTAAGATCTTTAGCATACGTTTTAGCATACCTTCGCACTCCCTTATCATCACGCCCAAGGCGACGCATAATCTCATTATGCAAATACCAATTTTCAATAAAAAGAGATACTTCTTTAAGATTAAAAGGCTGGACCTCCAAAATCATTCGAACACGTTGTATGGGTGCTGATTGATAGCCATGAGGACGAGATGTTACGATAAAATAGGAATGTGGATAGTTACCTATTTGTTTATTTATCCAGCAACTTACTTCTTTCCGCTGCTTACTATCCCCCACCTCATCTAAGCCATCAAGCATAACTAGGCATTTACCTGCCAATAATTGAGACTCTACCCAACTAATCATAGAACTACTTACAACAGTTGGATACAGATCACTGAGAAGACTAGGCAAAGTCAGATCTAGCTCTGTTGTAATACGTTTAACATGATCACGTAATACAATTTGTATTGGTATGGCATTTTGAAAACCATGAGGGGAACCATATCTGATGCCTTTAATATAATTAAGAAATGGCAAGAAATGTAGAATGAATGGTTGAGCACTCTGATAGTAATTATGCTGCTCACCTTTTGCGTATATCAGTGTTAGATGTCTTAGTAACGTAGTTTTGCCTGACCCAGGTGGACCGATTACAGCAAGATGTTTATAAGATTGTTCATCAGATTTTGCTAATAAGTCCCATATAGAATATATATTGCGTGGGTTAGGTGGACTACCTCCATGCAACATATCAGAAGTGATATTCCCTAAACTTTGAGGGGAAATACGTAACGATACAAACACTTTCTCAAGATCAAGAACAAATGGACCTTTGGTCTTAAAGCCTTGAATTTGATAGTCACGATATTCCTCAATCAGACGACCAAAGTACTTAACTTGATGATTGTGAGTCAGAAGCAGTTGAAAAGTTGTAAGCAATTTCCTTGCTGTCCATCTACCACCCTTTTCAAAGTATTCCGCTGCTTCACTCTCGAAACCTATTGCATACTTTTTAATTAACTTTCTAAATAACCATCCAATTGGTATAAGTAAAGTTAGCCAGAGCCAATCGACAAGATTTTGAAATATTAAGTTAATAAAATCTGTTAACCAATTCCAATTCATGATGCGGTTATCGTTAAGCTTTTAATTATCTTCTGAAGATGACAAATGGTACTAACTAGGTTATCTGACATCTTGCACTGTAAAAGCCTACTAAAGTGAAAATTTGACAGTAGCATCTCAGGGGTAGTAGCTCCAGTTAGAAGCAAAATACAGGTTCCTAACTCTACATACTGTCTCCTAACCCCATTGCCGCATCTTAACAGAACCACAGCGTTATAAGCTGAACCTTACCACCAGCGGTATGCAAGAAGAAGATAATGCCCATCACTAATACCACCCGCAGTTTACAGACTTACTATCTGCATCAAGGCACCACCAACACT
>CALBPH010000638.1 GCA_937899365.1 uncultured Leptolyngbya sp. | reverse complement strand
GACATGGCTGAAAAACGTCATCGGCAGCTCTTTGGCGATCGTCCGTCTAACTTTGATATGCAGCCTGTGGTGGCGGCTGAAGTGAGTCAAGAGACCCTGATGGTACAGCTGCTGCGACTGGCCAAACTCCACAGTGGTCAGATTACGGTGACCCAAGCGGTGATGGAAACTGGCCAGTCCTTTGAAACCATCGAAGAAGAGCTGACTACGATGGTCAAATCTGGCTACGCTGATGTGACTAATCGTCCTGGGTCGGGCGTTGTCGTATATGAGTTTCCAGAGCTGATGTAGCTCTGGTGCAGGGCAGCCGCCATGAATGGAATAATCTAACGACCTAAAATTAAACTTTTTACCCAGTCTTTGCCTTGGTCGACGACTTCAGCACCGAGGATGACGACTGATGCAACTAGGCCAACGGCCAGGGTGCAAAGGGTGAGTCCGGCTAGGCTAATGGCACCGTCATCATCTAACAGGCCAAAGCCAATGACGAAGATGCCAATGGCGGGCAGGGTGTTGGTGCCGGGAATTGGAATCATCATGCAAGTGGACATGAGTGCGATCGCAACTCCCAAAACCAACCGACCCACCGGGCTTGTACAAATAATTGATAGTCTTGGCCGTGAGACCGCTTCAATCTTTTGCAGCCAAGGCAGCCCCTTCGTAATAAACCCGGCTACCTTCGTCCGTGCAAATCCCTTATCCAGCCAGCTTTCCGGCAACCAAGGCTGGGCCCGTCCAATAATCAGCTGCACCGCGAGCAATAACATCACAATGCCTAACGGAATAGAATAACCCGATACCGGTACCGGTAGCGCCGACGGCAGTGACAATAAGACAAACAAAAAACCAAAGGTGCGTTCCCCACCCAGGGTGAGCAGCTCTTTTAAGGTGACATCGCTACCCGGTGTTGAAACGTTAGCGGCGGCGGTTTCGTGGGGCGTGGGTGTCAGGGATGGAGCATCTAAAAAATAGCGCTGAAGTTCAGCGGATAGCTTAGCCATAAATCAGTCGGTTTAGACGTTACTTATAAGAATTTCGCAGCAGGTACCGGCGGTCTGGAGGCGAATAGAAGTTTAAGTGCGCAAAGTACTTTGCACACTGAGCAAACTATACTTTGCACACTCAGCCAATCGACTGGACAATTGTTATCCAGGTTCCGCTAACCCATAGCCAGCTTAGCCTCAATTGGCCTTGCTCAGTCGGTTTGACGGATTTGGCTACAAAATTGCTGGGCGGCTTGAATGGCTTGCGATCGCAAATCCACTAGGGGTTTAGCAAAGGGCGGTTGCCAGGTCGAAAGCCCCCACAGATCTGACGTAACCAGCACCTGACCGTCACAGTGGGGGCCAGCGCCAATGCCGATGGTGGGAATATCCACGGCTTGGGTGATGGTTTTCGCCACATCAGTTGGGATATGCTCTAAAACAATCGCAAACGCCCCTGCCCGCTCCAACGATTGAGCCTCCTGTAAAATTCGCTCCGCTTCCTCGGATGTTTTTCCTTGCTTACGAAACCCCCCAAACTGGTGCACTGACTGGGGAGTCAACCCCACATGCCCCATCACCGGAATGCCTATTTGGGTGAGCCGCGCCACCGATGCCACCATCGCTGGTTGCCCACCCTCCAATTTCACCGCCTGGGCTCCCGTTTCTTTCATGACTTTCCCCGCATTGGCCAGGGCCTGTTCCGGACTTACCTGATAGCTCAAAAATGGTAAATCCACCACCATTAACGCCTCAGATATGCCACGACGAACGGCTTTAGCATGATGCATAATCTCATCTAACGTCAGGGGTATAGTCGTGTCGTACCCCAGCACGGGCATAGCCAACGAGTCACCCACTAAGACAATATCCACACCAGCCGTATCCACAAGCTGTGCCGAAAGATAATCCCAGGCCGTGAGCGCTGCAATCGCCCGCCTCTCCTGTTTCCAACGGATTACCTGAGAAATCGTAACGGTCATAGCTGATTACACCGTAGTCACTTTTCACCAGCGGTTAGCTCAACCACCTCTCTTACAATTAGGCCACAACTCATCCATTTTGAGGGGACAATTCGTGTGGAAACCTTCCATGGAACGCCTCTACGATGTATCAACGGTCAATGGCTCTCTATTGCGCTAATCCTCTCGGGCTGACAAATGCTTCATGGGTGTTGGCTCGTCCCGTTGTCAGGCTCATCCAGGCCAAACCTTCCGTTGTTCCCACCCACAGCTTATCGCTAACATCAGTGGCCAAAGAGAGCACATGGTCCGACGGCAAATTAGGCACACGACTGACAATGGCACCATTGTAAGGATTGAGCTTAAACAGTCCGTTTTCAGTTCCCACCCACAGACTTTGGGTCTGCGCAAAGGCAATATCAGTCACACTTTTACCGCGCATTTCGGTCACAGAACGGAGCAATGTCCCCGTATCTGCTTCAAATACAAACAACCCTTGGGCCGTACCCACCCATATCTGTCCTTGGGGACCGGTCGCTATGGTCTGCACCGAGCGCCCCGGTATATTCGACACTCGATTTAAGACAAACGCCGTCGCCGTATCTACCCGAACTAATCCCGTTAGGGTCCCCACCCATAGCTGCCCAGTTTTATCCACCGTTAAGGCATTAGCACTGGTGCCTGGTAACTCCTGCAATGTGGTCATTAAAAGACCCCGATCAGGACTCACCATAGCCAACCCCTGATCGGTTCCTACCCACAAGAACCCCCGACCATCCACTGCCATATCTAACACTCGATTGGAGGGCAGTCGAAAATTTTGTGCCGTAATCTGATTGATGCGAGGGTCTACCCTAACCAGACCGTTATAAGTGCCTAGCCAAATGCGGCCCACCCGATCCTGAGCCATGGCGTCAATAAATCGGTTAGGAACATTTACCCGAGACTGGATGACACCGGTGGCTGGATTAATGCGGGCTAACCCCTGGTGGGACCCGACCCAAAGACTACCGGTATAGTCTGACTGCAGGGCCCCCACCTGAAAGTCGGTGGCTAGTGGACTGCGCTGGTAAGGGCGCTCCGACGGTAGAGGCGTAACCCGTGGCGGTGGATCTGTATATAGAGGGTTACTGTTTGATTCTTGAGCACCAACTGGTAAAGAGGCTGCACCTCCCAAAAGTGTTACGCCTACGGCCAGTCGAATTAATTGCTTAGCAAAAATCACAGTGACGTCTCCAGAGAGTCTACGAGTCATAAATCCACGAGTCTATTTTTCCTGTAGCGAAGGCCAACAGGTAGCTTGATGCTTTTGATAGCGTGCCCACGCACCTGTGTCAATCTAAAGCAACCCCAGTTAGCCTGCCATTCATTAGTAAATCTAAAAACTCTATTAAAAGAGAAAAGACTTTCTCAACCCCTATGGGATAGTAATTTTGACATAAAGGTGCTTGTCTAACTCTGCATAATCAGCAAAGCCCTACGTGCTGTATAAGCAGGCTCATATTTCGAAAACTTAATGGTATTCCACGTAGATTCATAAACAAAAGTTATGAATCTATACAGAACTTCCAAAATTCAACTTATCAGATCGCTGATAGTATTCTTAAAGCATTAGGCAGTAGCTAACTGCCTAGGAAATAAGGAGAACAGTCAATTTGGCTGTCTGGCAGTTTTTGCTGCTCGATACCATTTTTTGAACTTAGCCGCCTTGGGAAGCTATCAGGCATTCGTTGGCCTTTCCTTCCTAGGTATTGCGACAGTTCTAAGCCATCTAGTTTGATTCACAGGAAGGGAGATATGTCTTACTCTCAGACGTCGACGCAGTCGAAGGCTGGTTACAAAGCTGGCGTACAAGATTACAAGCTGACTTATTACACGCCGGACTATACGCCCAAAGATACAGATATCTTGGCGGCTTTCCGGATGACGCCTCAGCCTGGAGTTCCTCCAGAAGAGTGCGCAGCAGCCGTTGCAGCAGAGTCTTCTACTGGTACATGGACCACTGTATGGACCGACCTTTTGACCGATATGGATCGGTACAAAGGCCGTTGCTATGACATTGAGCCTGTTCCCGGCGAAGATAATCAATACATCTGCTACGTTGCTTATCCCCTTGATCTATTTGAAGAGGGTTCTGTAACCAACCTGCTGACGTCTCTGGTTGGTAACGTATTCGGTTTCAAGGCTCTACGTGCCCTACGTCTAGAAGACCTTCGCATCCCGGTTGCCTACCTCAAGACATTCCAAGGCCCTCCCCACGGTATTCAGGTTGAGCGCGACAGAATTAATAAGTATGGCCGTCCCCTGCTAGGGTGCACCATTAAGCCTAAGCTCGGTCTGTCTGCTAAGAACTACGGTCGTGCGGTTTATGAGTGCCTACGGGGTGGTCTGGACTTCACTAAGGATGACGAGAACATCAACTCCCAGCCTTTCCAGCGCTGGCGCGATCGTTTCTTGTTTGTTGCAGATGCCATCAGCAAAGCACAGGCAGAAACTGGCGAGATTAAGGGTCACTACCTAAACGTGACTGCTTCCACTTGCGAAGAGATGATCAAGCGGGCCGAGTACGCTAAAGAACTCGACCAGCCCATCATCATGCACGACTTCCTAACAGCAGGTTTCACCGCTAACACCACACTTTCTCACTGGTGTCGCGATAACGGCGTTCTGCTACACATTCACCGTGCGATGCACGCGGTAATTGACCGTCAGAAGAACCACGGTATTCACTTCCGTGTATTGGCGAAGTGCTTGCGGATGTCCGGTGGTGACCACATTCACACCGGTACTGTTGTCGGTAAGCTCGAAGGTGACCGTGCCGGTACCCTTGGCTTTGTAGACCTGCTACGTGAGAACTACGTCGAGCAAGATAAGTCTCGCGGTATCTACTTCACCCAAGACTGGGCATCCATGGCTGGTGTCATGGCTGTTGCTTCGGGTGGTATCCACGTATGGCACATGCCTGCACTGGTTGAGATCTTTGGCGATGATTCCGTGCTTCAGTTTGGTGGTGGTACTCTGGGTCACCCTTGGGGTAACGCACCTGGTGCAACGGCTAACCGTGTTGCACTTGAAGCTTGTGTTCAAGCTCGTAACGAAGGCCGTAACCT
>CALBPH010000637.1 GCA_937899365.1 uncultured Leptolyngbya sp. | reverse complement strand
ATTTGCGTGTATCTGGGGCAGTTTTCCCTAGAACATAAGACATAGAAAAAAGGACGGATAGCTATCCGTCCTTTTTTCTTTTAAAAACTGCTTTTTTTCATAAAGCCACCATAAAGAATGGGGGGCTAGTGGTAGGTTTACCGACCCGACTCAACGTAGACTTCCGCATATACGCGATTGTTCAAGCAAATTCCTGCCCAGTAAGCTGTGCTTGATAATAGGCAACCTGTGATTTCGGTCACTGTGATCTTGATCCATGATGTTCACTATTAAATCATTGCCTTAAATTTACCGTTTGTTTCCTGTTTACCGGTTTTTGTCATTCATAGCTCACGCTGCATCTGTCCCAGTGAGCCTATAGTTTCGAAGGGGTTCCCCATGTCGTCGTCCAAACTGAATCAAGCACTCAAAAGCGAAACTCTTGAGATATTGAATGATTATCAAAAAAATCGTTCGCCTGAGTTACGTAATAAGCTGGTCCAAATGAACCTTGGTTTGGTGCGTCGAGAAGCGCATCACTGGCTCTACCATTCCAATGAAACCTTTGACGACCTGATGCAGGTGGGCAGTTTGGGCCTCATCCGAGCTATTGAGCGCTTTGATATGACCAAGGGCTATGCATTCAGCTCTTTCGCCATCCCCTACATTCGAGGCGAGATTCAGCACTACCTGCGCGATCGCAGCGCCATCGTTCGTATTCCAAGGCGATGGCAGTCCCTACAGCACCAATCAGCCCGAGTTATTCGCCAACTTCAGGAAACCCTAGATCGCAAGCCCACCGATCAAGAGATTGCTGACCATTTAAAAATTACGGTTCAAGAATGGCAAGATGTGAAGCTAGCCAGCCGTAATCGCTCACTGCTGAGCCTAGATGCTCCTATTCAAGAAGAAGGCAGCGGTTCCGCATCTTTGAGTGACTTGCTACCCGATCCAAAGTATCGTAGCTTTCAGTTGGCCCAAGAAGATCGTATTCGACTCCAGCAGGGGCTTGCCCAGCTAGAGCGTAGAACCCAAGAAGTCTTGGAATTTGTCTTCTTGCATGATTTGACTCAAAAAGAGACGGCGGAGCGCCTTGGTATCAGCGCTGTTACCGTTTCTCGCCGAGTGAAAAGTGGCCTTAAGCGGCTGCGGGACCTAATGGCCCCCAGCGATGAAGAGGGAAAGGATTTTGTCTAAACCTCTATGCATTTGACAGAACTTGCTTTATACTTTGCGAACAAAAGTCCTTGGAGGATGAACAATGCAGCGTCTGCTCTTGGTATTGCTAATAACAACTGGGGCAATTTCCCTGAGCGGTTGTGGGTTCTTTAATCGCAACAGAGATGTTGTTGAGGAGCCAACTACCCTAACGGATCAACCCGCCCAAACGGTAGAAACATCGGGGGGTAAGCTACCTAATCTTCCGGAAGGGGAGGAGTCTGACAACGTAGTTGCAATCTCAGCAAATTCTCCCACGGTGGTTGCCCGTGATTTGATTCAGTCTACCGATCCAAATGAGCGCACAATCGGAGTAGAGCGCACCCGTTCTGACCCGTTTGCTGGTTTAACAATTCCGCTGGTCCCACCCGAGCCCATTGAAGTGCCTGAGACTGCCGGGGGGGGTAACGGTCGTTCTGGCAATCAGCGGGTTGCGGCTAGCCCCAACGCCTCTCCAGGCGGCGGTGGTACTGCTGGAGCGCAGACCCGTCCAGAGGTAGCCGACCAACAGCGAGTGGGTTCCGGGCTACCAGAAATAGCTGAATTGCCTGAGATTCCACAGCCCACTAATGCCAGAGCTGTGAGGGTTTCAGGGGTGATACAGCTAGGTGGTGCACCCTATGCCATCGTCAAGGCCCCGGACGAGGTTGAGCGTTATGTCAGACAGGGTGAGCGAATTGCTGGAGGCAGCGTTGTTGTT
>CALBPH010000636.1 GCA_937899365.1 uncultured Leptolyngbya sp. | reverse complement strand
CCATTTTGAGGGGACAATTCGTGTGGAAACCTTCCATGGAACGCCTCTACGATGGGATATCGTTTCTACAACGATAGGGCTTTGACCATTAATCAATTTTTTTAACCAATTCCCTCAATCATGGGGTGGAAGAAAAAGGCCAAGCCAATAATGGTGTAAGTCGCAAGCAAAAGCGTCCCTTCTAGCCAATTGGAACTACCATCGCTGCTAATGGAGTTGGCAATCAAAATGGACACCGCCACGGCAATTAGCTGAAAATTGTTAAAGTCCAGATCCATCGGCTTACCCATCAGCCATCCGGCAATCACCAGCACCGGAGCAACAAACAGGGCAATCTGCATACTAGACCCCACCGCCACAGACAGGGACAGATCCATCTTGTTTTTCAACGCTACGGTAACAGCCGTCGCATGTTCAGCCGCATTACCAATAATGGGCAATAAGATAACGCCCGTAAATAGTTCAGACAACCCCAGCTGTTGAGTGGCCACTTCTAGGGAACTAACCAGCCACTCCGACTCCACAGCCACCACCAGCGTGGCCGCTAACAGCACCCCAATCCACAGGGGCAGATTCGGCGCTTCGGCATGTTCAGCTTCAGCCTCCATACCTTCCTCTGCCGCTGTGCCCACATCGTAGAGATAAGCGTGGGTTTTCATAGAAAACAGCAAGGTGAGACCGTAGACCAAAATCAGCACAATAGCCACGGCCACAGACAAACGCTGGAGTGTGGGTTCAGTGATGGATGGAGAGGTAAAATCCACCGCCGTGGGAATCAGAATCGCAATCACGGCCAGGTTCATCGAGGACGCATTCATGCGGGCGATAACCGGCTGAAAGGTTTGCTCCTTAAATTTGATGCCTCCTAGCAGCATAGACAGCCCCATCACCAGGAGTAGGTTGCCTATAATCGAGCCGGTGATACTGGACTTTACAACGTTGATCAGCCCAGCATTCAGCGCAATCAACGCAATAATCAATTCTGTGGCGTTACCGAAAGTGGCATTGAGCAAACCGCCTAACGAGGGGCCGACAACTACAGCGATTTCTTCAGTGGCGTGACCCATCCAGCCCGCCAGGGGAATAATGGCAATCGCTGCGGTGGCAAAGACGGCTAGTTCACCCCAGCCGAGGAAATGGGCTGCCGCAGAAATGGGCACAAACACCAGCAGACCAAAGAAAATTAGGTTTTTGACGGACATGAAGGCATCAAAGCATCGTTGAGCATCATCAGGTTACCCAAAGGAGGGACAAGTGCGGGAATAATTTCAACGATTCTTGGGATGAACTTTACAAGTTGTGCAGCTATCTAAAGACCGCCCTCGTTAGAGCTTTAGATTGAGTACTGGGAATGATCACTGACTCGAGGACGGGTGGCATGATTTTGAAGGTAACTCTGGCAATTGTGGGCTCACTGGTGTTGGCTTTGGGGGTGTTTTACGCCTGGGCCACATCCGGTAGCTATCCTAGTGAAAACTATACAGATATCCTGACTTATGACATTGATAGCTCTGGCGCTGACGGCTCTGGCGTTGATGGCTCTGATGAGAAAGGAAAGCGGCTGTCCCTTGTGTCCTACAACATTGGCTATTTGTCGGGATTAACAAATCTAGAGGCGGTAAAACGTCCTAGGACATTATTTGATGACAATTTGGCTCAGGTAATAGCCAATGTCCGTCCTATCAATGCCGATATCATCGCCTTTCAAGAAATTGATATCGACTCTAAACGTTCCTACAACGTCAATCAGCTGGAGGCCGTAGCTAATGGCCTGGGTTTGGCTACGGCTGGTTTAGCAATTAATTGGAACAAAAACTACGTTCCCTTTCCCTACTGGCCCATCTCAGCCCATTTTGGCAAAATTATTTCCGGTCAGGCTGTGCTGAGTCGGTATCCGATTGCTGAAAATCAGCGCATTGTGTTGGACAAAGTCGCCAGTCGTCCGTTTTTCTACAATGCCGTTTATCTGGATCGGTTAGCCCAGGTGACTAAAGTCGATATCGATGGTCAACCACTAATGGTTATTAATATTCACCTTGAAGCCTTTGATAACCCGACGCGATTTCAGCAAACCCGGGCGGTGCGAACCATGGCTGAAACCTATGCCAAGGACTATCCTGTCGTGCTAGTGGGTGATTTTAACAGCGCGGTCAATCGCCCTGAGGAAGGGGACCGGTCGATTGAAATCATGACTGAGTCTAAATTATTTGCACCAGCCCTGGCAAAGGACCAGTGGACTAGCCAGCCCACATTTCCATCCGAACCGCCCAAACATAAGCTTGACTATTTGTTTTACACGCCAGCAACCATCGAACTCAACGACACTCGGGTCGTGACGGAGGTTGGGACAGCGTCAGATCATTTGCCCCTAATGATTACCTTTACCTTGAAGTGAGCTGTCTGTATCAGGAAGATGGCATTCTCTAATGAAGCCGTAACTGTCCAGACAGGCATGACATCCTATGGAGCAGCTGAAGAATTCCCTGGGTCCCTATGAATTATTTGCCGCGATCATTGGCGGTTCACCGTTCATTTTGGCGGGGATTTTGATTTATCACCCGGTGGAAAGTTTGGCGGAGCTGGTGCCGGTGATTCAAGGGAGTGGGACGGTTGCGATCGCACTAACTATTCTCTTCTTGAGCTACATCATTGGCGGCACTCTCCAGGGCCTAACCTGGCGATACTTTCTCCTGTTGTGCCGACTTTTTAACAAGGACTACCTCTATTTCGGTAATCAATTGGTCGAAAGAGATCGCGCCTTGACACAGCAAGCGCCCCCAGATAAAAGCTCCTTAGACTTTGAAGACCGTCTAGTTCTGCAGTTACGCCAAAAAATTGGCATTCCTAAAAAATTAGATTGGATGAATAGTCGACTGAGGTCCTATCTGCGTGAGCGCAATAGTCCGTCTGTAGCCGCGTCAGATAC
>CALBPH010000635.1 GCA_937899365.1 uncultured Leptolyngbya sp. | reverse complement strand
CACACCGCCCAGGCGAGAGCATAGCTTACCCACCCAGTTGCCAGCCCATAGGGGGGTTCCTCGGTCATTTATGAAATGACTATGCTCCGGCTGTAGGGGTATACCCAGCTGTTTTGCCGATTGGGGCACCGCCCGCCATAGAAGATGGGCCATGCCATAGGCGTCTTCGGGGGCAGGATGACGAAATGCAAGCAAAAATCGATTTTGTCCGGTTTGAAACCCTTGATAAAGATGAGCTAAGACAGCGGCATTACTAACGTTTATATTGACTAAATCAGTTTGCCAGCGAACCCAGCCAGGCAGTAACCCCTGCACCAAACGTCTTACCCAGGGATGAAATCGTTCAGGAATAAAATCTAAGGGTGGCTGAGCACGCATGATAGCGTTTGTCACAACAGGAGTCCTCCAGCAGACGATATTTCAGGAATTTGAAGCTGCTTAATGATTACTTAATATGTACGGCAACTTTTGGGGTCGTCATGATGATGGTACTGGGCGGTGACGAGTTCTAACCTGTCCCTGCTAAAACTCTCTGAAACCCTCGTTGGTCCTGCCTTACGGATTCAGGACATCATTCATCAATCTTGGGAGACTTTAATATTTGCTTATAGCGTTTAAAGCTTCCATAAAACGCTATCGGCCGAATCACGTATTTTGAATTGGCAAGCTTTAATAAACACAGATATAAATGACGCACTACCTCTGATAGGTTCACATCCTATGGAAGATTGCTGAGTTCCTAGGGAAAGTCTTAATGCATAAGGGCTTTACCCTGTGTACAACCACCGTAGTTAATCAATTTCCTTACAGATTTTTTCTTGTTTGGGCAATGGGGATAACACCGTAAACGCTCAGCAGCTTACCCATTTATTCTTATCTTTTAGCGTTGCTGCTCCTCGGGATGATTTTATCTGCAAGATACTGTCCCTATGGCCTATCTAACCGATTGGTTCATCCCCATAAATCAGCAACGACTATCTTTCTACCTGGCAAGCAACGTTTAGCTTGTTGAGATATTTGTCTGTGAATCTACTGAATTAGGGTGACAATCGACCGCACTTATAGCCTATTGCTGTTAAGTTGTTTCGTCATTGTCCATGTCCACGCTTAGAGCTTCCTGTTCCAGCAACCCAGTGGTGACGCCTGCTGATGCTTCTAGCATTGAGGCTCCATCACTCCCTTGGGATGCACTGATTAATAACGTTAATAATGATTTTGACACCGCTAATACAATTGTCGATTCCATATTGACAGTTCAAGACCGCTGTCAAGTTACTCCCTTTTACATACAGGCTGTCATTGCCAATTCTTCTGTATTTTTAGTCTCTAATACGGGCAGTTCTGAAACTTTAAATCTCACTAATGCAGGTGCCTGTTGGCTTTTAGGAAAATCCATACGCTGTGCTTTACCGGTGAAAAATTCAACTGTTGACCCTTGTCATGCAGTGATTCGCCATACTCCAGAAGCTGGATTTTTTATTGCTGATGTGGGCAGCCAGTCAGGCACCCATTTAAATCGACGTCGTCTTCCACCTCAAAAGCGTCAGCAGCTGAGGGATGGCGACATGATTGAACTTGGCAATTTGGTGGTGGAATTCTTTGTGGATAATTTTGACCACTTTGAAGATCCGCTGGATGCTCATGAAATCGCCTATACCGAATGTGACGTGACCTATACGGGCATGGAAACCTTGAATTAGGAGAGTTTGGGGGCGGCCCAACTTACTTGCGCTGATACTGGCCACCGGGTAGTTGGGTAATGACGCCAGCGAGCTCTAATTCTAATAAGCCACTCAGCAGGGCACTTGTGTCTAGCTGGGTGGCTTTTACTAGGTTATCTAAGGTAATGGGGTCGTCGGGAATCACTTTAAAAATAGGCTGCAGGGCCTCATCTAATTCCATGGCCGGTACAGCGGTGAGGGCCGTCTCGGAGGCGGGCTCATTCAGCTGATTTGCGGCGGCAGCATGGTTATTATTGGTGTCTGTGACGTCTGTGCTGTCTATGTTTGGGGTGTCCTGGGCTGCGTGAGCTTTGGTTTGATGGGCAATGCCAATATTGAGCAGCTCGGTAACTAAGTGGTTTTCACCCATGATGATGGCGGCTCCGGTGTTGACCAGCACCAAACAGCCACGGGCGGTAGGGTTGTCTAACCCGTCGGGCAGCGCGTAGACGTGACGGCCATAGTCGTTGGCCAAATAAGCGGTGATCAGGGCCCCGGAACGTTCCGGGGCCTCAGTGACTAGGGTGGCATGGCTGAGCCCGGCAATGATGCGATTGCGTCGGGGAAAATGGCTGCGTTCCGGTGGCGTACCATCGGGGTATTCGCTCAGGATCAGTCCGGTTTTGAGGATGTGTTGGTAGAGCTGGGCGTTGCTGTGGGGATAGGCCACATCCACACCTGTGCCCAGCACGGCAATGGTTTGGCCATTGCTCTTCAAACAGCTTTGATGGGCATAGGTGTCAATGCCAGCGGCCATGCCTGACACGATTGTGAACTGTCGTTGGCTAAGGCGGCTGCTCAATCGTTGGGTCCAACGCCGACCGTAGGGGCTGGGGCGGCGAGTGCCGACAATGCTCACCGTGATGGCGGTTGATTGGTTCGGACGCAGAGGCCCCCGGTAGTAAAGGACGGGGGGCGGATCTGGGATTTCCCAGAGCAAACTGGGATAGTCTGGGTCGGCGGGGGTCCAAAAGTGGGGGTATTGGGCTTCGTGCTGGTCTAGGAGCTGTTGGGGGTTTAGTTGCGATCGCAACTCCCCAATGCGATCTGCCGTTACCAGGCCAATGCCATCGACGGCGAGTAGCTCCGCAGGGGGGGCCTGCCATGCCAACGCTAGGGACCCAAAGCGCCCATGCAGTCGCTTTATAAGTACCGGTCCCACATCTTTAATTTGTGACCAAGCTAGCCAATATGCCCGTTCCAACCTGGGGTCCCCGTCGGTTCAACGGTTTTAGAATGCCCAAAGGCTAGGGTAAGAGAGAGGGCTTAGGCGCTAGCCTGACGCTGCTGCTTGAGATACTCAAAAACACTTTTATCGCCAATGTCAGGGGGAATAGGCTGTACCAGCTTACGCAGGGCAAAGACTGTAAATAAAACGGCCCAAACCATGAGTAGATTTTGACCCAACGTCACCGGCATTGCCCCCACCATATGGGTCAACAGCGTGGCGGGCACCAACAGCGTTAGCACTTTGGTTTCTAGCCGGTTAAAGCAAAAGGCTTCTTTGAAAAAGATGCCGGTCAGGGCGGCGAAGGTAAACCCAATGCCCAAAACCGATAGGGGCTGCTGGTAGACCGTCAGGGCGAGGGGTGTGGGAAATGAGATCGCAAGCCCTAAACTCGCTAAGCCCCCCACCAACCAAAAAATCTGTAGCGCCTGGTGCAGCGGTCGCAGGTAAATGTGAATAAACCACAGACTCACACCCAGCCCCAACCACATCAGCAAATCCAGCCCAGAACTCGCCCATCGCATCCCTGGGATGGCGCTCCCTAGCATCAGGAGCCCGGCCCCTAACGCAAAACTAAAGGCCGCCACTGCCAGTCCAATGCGATAGCTCACCACTTCCCGTCGGTCGTCTGGGGTGATGACACCAACTGCCCCTGGTTGCACCTAAATCAAATCCTCAATAAAACCTAGGCGCACGACAGGGGCATCTCTATGGTAAAGCATGTCCGATTATCCCCACTCGTTACCTTAATAACACCGTCAATGTGGTGCACCAGCTTTTGTACCAGAGCCAGTCCTAAGCCAGTCCCCCCTTGCATCCAAGGGTCTGCGCTGGGCACTCGATAAAACTTATCAAAAATGCGAGGTAGTTCCCCCTGGGGAATTTCCACCCCCGTATTGACCAGGGCAAATTTTAAGGTGTTTGCATCCGACCGCTCTACGGAGAGGCTAATGTCACCTCCGGGTGGGGTGTATTTGCAAGCATTGTTCAACAACTCGGCCCAGATCCGATCTAAGCTCGACAGATCTGACCTTAGGCCAGGGATATTCCTGGCTATGGATACTTTTAACTGCTGCTGACGGCTAGTGGCGCGCTCCTGGAAACTGCTGACCAGGGCCGGTAACCAGTCATCAAGGTTGATTTGTTGCAACGCCAGATCATGGTTGCCCACATCTAGACGCTGTAGATCAAGTAAATCGTTAATCAAGCTAATTTCCCGCTCACACTCTTCTTTGAGAATGCGATAGTAACGGGCGATGCGGCCCTGCTCTGCATTGGGTTTGGTCAGTTCTTGCTCTAGGCCCAGCTCTTGGGTCAGGGTTACCCCCAGCAGCTGTAACGCCACCCGCATGCTGGTCACGGGGGTGCGCAATTCATGGGAAACGGTGCTTAAGAAATCGTCCTTGAGGTTATTGACTTGCTCCAGTTCCCGCACCTGTGTCTGGGATTCTTGATAGAGACGGGCCTGACGAATGGCAATGGCACACTGGTTGGCGACCTGCTGGACCAGACGGATTTCATCGTCGCTAAAGCCATGTTCCTTATCGTTGATCAGCCACAGGTCGCCCAGCACCCCTCGATCATCAAAAATGGCGCAGGCCAGCATTGACACCAGACCGCGCACCGGGTTGGGGGCAATGGAGCAAAACTGGAAGTATTGGCCTTCGAGCAGCTGATGATAAACCTCAGGAAACGCCTCCATTTGGGACACCCGCCCCCGGTCGGACGGCAGCGTGGTGTATTCATAGTAAATAGTGGATGTGCCCTGCTCTAGATCATAGAGAGAGGTGTTAGACCCCCTAACATCCAGTGCTTCCGTTAGCTCCTGTACCGCTGTCTGAAGAATTTGTTTTTCATCCAGGCTGTCCCGTACCCGGTCGGTAATGCGTTTTAGGGTGGCTTCAAACTCGGTGAGTTTGTCCAGGGCGCTGTTGCGTTCGTCTAGTTTTTGCCGTAGTGCCCTATTGGTGTGGCGAATCTGGGTTAGTTCACTAATGTCTTGGAGCGTATTAATCAGGATGGGGCCGCCATCTGTTTGCAGCAGGGAGCGCTCGCACCACATCTGTTGCTGTCCGTTGCGGGTATTAAGGGTGACGGGGCGGCTAGCGACTGTTCCGGTTTTGAAAAAATTGTCATCTTGCGATCTCAACAACTCTGCGTCCGTTACCGCCACCACGTCAGAGTCAACGCACCCCACCAGCTGCTCTAGGGGCGTATCCAAAAGCTGGCAGCAGGCCGTGTTCGCAAATATCCATCGATGATCGCGTCCCTTCGCATAGATGGGATAGGCCACCGCATTCAGAAAGCGGGCCATGGATGCAATCGACTCTGGGGCATCGATACTTGGCGCTACAAATAGACTCATTGGGCAAGCGGGAGGTGCGTTCTTTTGTTAACTATGCCCTGGTTTTTCTGAAAACGGTTAGCTGTGTATCTTAGGTGCGGTCTGATTCTATAAAATCCGTAATTATACGCAGGCTGTTGCCGTTGAAATGAACGCTGCCCACACCCCTGTAGAATTCTTAAAGTTTGTTTCTTGTTAAACCCCATGGGTTCTACTCCTTGCCCGAATGACTGCCCGAATAGCTGTTTACTATCTCCCAACATTGATGGGCAGACGTTGTCCTATCCCAAGCTCAAACTGGGGGTTTTGGCCTCTGGTAATGGCAGCAATTTTGAGGCCATCATGGCCGCCATTGACCGGTCGGAGCTAGACGCAGAGGTCACGGTTGTGATTTGTAATAACCCTGGGGCCAACGTTCTTGAGCGAGCGGCCCGGTGGTCAATTCCGACGGTGCTGCTCAATCATCGTGAGTTTGAGTCTCGGGGGGCACTTGATGACGCCATTGTGCAAACCCTGAGGGATCATGACGCTGACTGGGTCATCATGGCGGGCTGGATGCGACGGGTGACCCAGCATCTGATCGATGCGTTTACGGGACGGTTGCTCAACATTCACCCCAGCCTACTGCCCAGCTTTCCGGGGCTGCATGCCGTGCAGCAGGCCCTAGATGCGGGGGTGGTGGTGGCTGGCTGTACGGTGCACCAGGTGGAGCTGGCAGTGGATAGCGGTCCGATTATCATGCAGGCCGTAGTCCCCGTATTACCGGGCGATACGGAGGAAACGCTCCAGACTCGGATTCAGATTCAGGAGCATCGAATTTTTCCGGCGGCGATCGCTCTGGCGGCCCATCACCGGGCCGGACAAGATGGCTGACCTGGGCCATACCAACTCTGACGTTATTAAACCCGATTAAAAATTAGACAATCCTGTAGGGGCACTTCCTTGGGGCTGCTCTTCGATACCGGGCACTATCGCCGATATTTTGTATCAGAGACAATTTGTCAGCACCGAGGACCCATATTTTAAGTGCCCCTGCCATCGACAATCTGGACGACTGCGGCACTTTTGCTCCGGAAGTTAAGCCGCTAGCAGCGAATGTATAAATAATTACTCGCTGGGCTTTGCTGTCATGTTTAACACCACACAACTCGTTGGCAAAGATTTAGAGGTTTTGGTGCGAACCGCCCTGATAAATGGTGAACTCTCTCCGGGGGTGGCCGTTGCGATCGCAAGTCATCGGCTCAAGTCCAGATTAACGGCTGCGGAAAAGCGCCAATTGGAAATATTAGATCGGGCGATTGCGGACGGCTGTATTGTTGCGGTGTAGGCTCAAATCGCTACCCGCCGAGCCTATGGTCATTTATAGTATGTATGCGGGTAGCTCTATACCTACCCCACTGCCGCTGCTTGAAACGCCATGTTCTTGAGTTCGATATTCCACCGCTGCCGCTGGATTACCGTGGTTGCGATCGCACTAGCCATTAACCTCACCCTTGCCGCACCCGCCAATGCCACCGGTGTGTACGATATGCCCCTCAACGCTAGTAGCGACAGCTGGGTTCTTGACGATGCTCAGCGCATTACTCGGCTCAACGAAAGCAATCTCAATAAAGACCTGCAACAACTAGCAGCCGACACGGGCCAAGACGTTCGCTATGTCACCATCCATCGTCTTGACTATGGCGAAACTGCCCAGAGCTTTTCCGAGCAATTATTTGCTCGCTGGTTTCCCACCCCAGAAGCGGGGGCAAATCAAACCGTTGTTGTTTTAGACGATGTTACCAATAACATCGGTCTTGCCACCGGAGAAGAAACATCAGCGCTGCTAACGGCTGAAATTGCCGACAGCATTGTCCAGGAAACCATGAAAGCGCCGCTGCTTAAGAGCAATAGCTATAATCGCTCGTTTGGTGATGCCACAGTTCGGTTAGCGGCCGTACTCGCTGGCGAGCCTGACCCCGGTCCCCCCATCATCGAAGAAACCATCAACGTTGAAGGTACATTTGCCACCGCAGAAGAAACCGAAGAAAATCGTGCGATCTCAACCTGGGTAGTGGTGGTGCTGTTGATTTTGGCCACGGTCATTCCCATGGCCACCTACTATTGGTACCTATCCGTCGGTGGTTAATTCCGGTTAATTCCATCGGTGGTTAATCACATTCCCAACGTGGCTCCCACCCAAGACGGCCAAAAAAGCTCATCACCGCCAAAGATTTAAATCAAGAAAGCGACCCAATATTTGGGTCGCTTTCTTGCTAAGTCCTAAGGTCAAAACTCAGAGTGCTAGTGAGAGAGCCACAGCAATCGACTGCTAAGCATAAACGGCTTCTAGGGCATCACTGGTCACACCCTGTAATAGACCTTCAGTCAGGGCCATGTGCATCATCAAATCAACCACACGGTTGGAGTAGCCCCACTCATTGTCATACCAAGTCAGAAGCTTAAAGAAGTTAGGATTCAGCTCAATCCCAGCACCCGCATCAAAGATGCTGGAGCGAGGATCGCCAACAAAGTCAGTCGAAACAACGGGATCTTCTGTGTATCCTAGAACCCCACGCAACCCATTGGTGGATGCCGCTTTCATGGCATCACAAATTTCACGATAGTTGGTGGCTTTTTCAGTCCGAACCGTTAGATCAACCACCGATACATCGGGGGTGGGGACCCGCAGCGCCATGCCGGTGAGCTTACCGGTGAGTTCAGGCAATACCAGGGTAACGGCCTTGGCTGCACCCGTTGATGCCGGAATAATATTCTGAGCTGCTCCGCGACCGCTTCGCAAATCCTTGCGGTTGGGGCTGTCCACCGTTGACTGGGTCGCGGTAGATGCATGGACCGTGGTCATTAGACCTTCCGCAAACCCAAAATGCTCTTGGATGACTTTGGCGACAGGGGCTAGGCAGTTGGTGGTGCAGCTAGCATTGGAAACAATGCGGTCAGTCTGGGGATTAAAGCTTTTGTGGTTCACGCCAACCAGAAGCGTTGGCACCTGGTCTGGACTCTTGGTAGGTGCTGATATCACCACACGCTTAGCACCCGCCTTGAGGTGATTAGACGCTTGTTCATGGGTGACAAACCGACCAGTCGCTTCAACCACATAGTCAACACCAAGGCTGCCCCAAGGCAGCTCAGCTGGGTTAGCTATGGAAAAACAGGGAATAAATTTACCGCTGACAACGATTCCGCTATCTCGAGCTTCAACATGGCCTGCGAACTGGCCATGGGTGGAATCATATTTGAGTAGATAAGCAAGATTTTCTGGGGATACCAAATCGTTAATACCAACAAACTCAATGTTGGAGTTGTTGATGGCAGCCCGCAGTATCAAACGACCAATACGGCCAAACCCATTGATGCCAATTTTTAGTGTGGCCATGACAATTTATTGCTCATAGATGGTGTACACAATCACTGCCTCACTAAGCGAGCAGCTTGTACTGGTGTATGGCCGATCACGGGTAGTTGATGGGGATCATCTGTTTTCCTTTAGAGTTACGGGCATCTATGTAAATTAGAGTTTCAAAACATAGGCAAAGGTAACTAAGTTGAGACTGTTTGCAATGAAATAACTCAAACTATTTCATTGCCTTGCAATGGTTCGATGGGTTCAGATGTATTGACTTGATGATGTATTTCTTGCTCTATTGCTGCCCATGCACTCTGCCCTAAGACCGGTGCAGATGGCAGCTCATCTACAGGCGCCGTCAGGTCTAACCAAGACCGACAGCCTCCATAGTCAGACTGCCAGTCAAGGTGTATTGGGGTTTTCAAACCGTGCACCCGTAGCAACAAAAGATGAAGCGGCTGGTTCGGTTTCCAGCGAAAACGCTCCGTTACAAATTGCCCATTCCAGATATGAAATGGCTGTAGGGCTTCTACCGTGTCTAAATTTCTGACGGTCCAGACCTGGGCAATATCGGCCCAGGCTTTGAGTGTTACCTGGGTGGGATGCCAGCCTGGAGCCACCATGGTTACCTGGTCAGCCCACTGCGGTTTCAATAAGTGTGGCTTTTGATGTTCATGGGTGGGGTACAGCCACACCCGCTGGTGGGGCACCGTAAAGCGTTTGTCTTGCTCACGAATACCTCCTTTGCGCAGTAGCAAAATTGTTTGTCCCTGGACTAGAGCGTCGACGGCGATAGACCATTCTTTTAGGGCATGGGACAGCATGGATAACACCAGACTAAAAACGGTTGCCAATATCCTAATAAATAAGCCGTCTTTCATTACATTGAAAGACGGCTATTAGATTACTCCACTAGCTTATTCAACCTCAGTGCATTAGCCCACTGGAGACGCCACGGTTTCAGGGCTGTCGATGGTCTCAGGGCGTTCAGCCTCGGACGGGGGGACGACTTGCCAGAACTTAGGTAAATAGTTACCCCAATCAGCCAAAATGCGAGTGGCTTTGGTACTGCCGGTCCGTTCAGCATGGGCTGCAATCATTTCCTTGAGTTGTTGGGCTCCGGCTGCTGTAATTACCCGCTGCACGTTGACAATTTCAGGGTTCACACGGGTGGGGAAATCCCCCTTTTCGTCTAGGAAATAGCCTAAACCACCGGTCATCCCTGCCCCGACATTGCGGCCAACGCTTCCCAGGCAGACTACGATGCCCCCGGTCATATATTCACAGCAGTGGTCACCCGCGCCCTCAATCACTGCTTGACCTTTAGAGTTGCGAACGGCAAAGCGTTCACCGGCTTTGCCAAAGGCATAGAGAGTACCGCCGGTAGCGCCGTAAAGACAGGTATTGCCCACAATCACATTGTCAGATGGGTCGTACTGGACGCCATCAAACGGTGTGATGATCAGCTCACCACCATGCATGCCCTTGCCGACGTAATCATTGGCTTCACCGACCAAATGTAGGGTCATACCAGGTAGGTTAAAGGCCCCAAAGCTCTGGCCGACGCTGCCTTTAAAGGTGAAGTTTAGCGATCCGGCAAAGCCGGTATTGCCATACTGCTTGGCAATGGCCCCGGAGACACGGGCGCCAACAGAGCGGTCAGTGTTAATGACGTCAAAGGTTTTGCTGACGTCCCCTTGCTTGGCAATGGCTTGCTGAATCTCAGGGTCTGCCAGTAGCGTATCGTCTAAAACTGGGCCATTGCTATTGATGTCACCGTGGTCTAGCCAGGTGCGAACTGACGCGTCTTTAGTATTTGGTAGCTGGGTCAAAATATCCAGCGTCAGCCCCTGGGTTTTGGTCAGTTCCACATCAGCGCGAGTGGTCAGCAGATCGGCTCGGCCAATCACCTCGCTCAGCGAACGATAGCCCAGGTGTGCCAGGAGCGATCGCACCTCCTCGGCTACAAAGTGGAAGAAATTAACCACATGCTCAGGGATACCGGTAAAGCGCTTACGCAGTTCCTCTCGCTGAGTCGTTACCCCGACCGGGCAGCTATTGGTGTGGCAAACGCGGGCCATAATGCAGCCTTCTGCAATCATGGCGATGGTGCCAAAGCCATATTCTTCAGCTCCCATCAGGGCCCCCATGACGACGTCCCAACCGGTTTTCAGACCGCCATCCACCCGCAGCAGCACGCGATCTCGCAGCTGATTTTCCATCAGCACCCGATGGACTTCGGTTAGCCCTAGCTCCCAAGGCACCCCCGCATGCTTAATAGAGCTGAGGGGCGATGCGCCGGTGCCGCCGTCGTGCCCCGACACCTGAATGATGTCGGCGATAGCTTTGGCCACCACGGCTGCAAAGGTGCCAATGCCAATTTCAGCTACCAGTATGACTGAAACCACC
>CALBPH010000634.1 GCA_937899365.1 uncultured Leptolyngbya sp. | reverse complement strand
CGGCGGACTTACCAACGCCTCATGAATCACCACGTCCCCACGATCATATAACCCTAATGCCTTTAGGGTTAACAGCCCTGGATCACCCGGACCAGCGCCTACGAGATAAACTTTGCCAAATGTGGCCTGGGTAAGCGGATAAGACATATCAATTGCACGGAGGTGAATACAGATTGATTGTGGCAAACCTACCCAGGGCATTTTGCCACAATCAATACAGCATAGGAGCTAGACCGGCTCAACATTGCTTAAGACAATCTTAATCTTAAGTCATAACAACCATGCTTTTAGCCCCTATCAATCGAGGAACATATCCGTCGATTGATAGGGGCTAACTCGTATAATCAGCGCTTTCAAGCATATCCATCACCCTAGCTAACCTGACAAATGCCATAAATATGGCCCCATGCCCCAGCCATTAGGTCAAGAAATACTGTGAGAACCTATTTTATGCCCCAGGGTCTCCACCACTAAATTCGCCACATCTGTCATCGCGCCCAACGGTGGCAACAATCGCACATTAATCCTTGGAAATCGCTCAGCTAACTCTTCCGTCAGATGAGCAACCGCATCAGTTGTACTCCCCGCAAACAAGAAATAGGGAAAAATAGTGACTGTGGAGCAGCCTTGCTGCATCAGAGAGATTGCCTGGTTTTCAATATCCGACTCCGTTGTCCAATAGGCAACGGCTAATCCCAGGGATCTTGCCAACATATCTACCGTCCGGTTTCCCCGAGCCCGCCGACTACCGTGGGCAACCAGCAAACGTCCCGTCTTGGGAAACTGGGAAAATCGATCTTCAATTAGGCTAGGTATGCCCTGACAGCCACCAATATGCTCCCCTAGCTCCACATCAATCATCCCAGCCAGCTCATTTTTGGCCTGTTCTACTTCAGTGGGGATATCCATCGTCACATGCTTTCCCCTTAACAAAAAGAGGGGAACTAGACGTAGACGCTTAATACCAGCAGAGCTCAGACGTCGACCAAATTCACAAATTTGCTTGTGCAATGGCAAAAGGCCAAACTCGAGAACAGCGGTACCAACAATAAACCGATCGCGAGGCAAGCGCACCGGGGTGCTGCTGGTCGCCAGCTTCGACATGGGGACAGCCGTCGCCACAGCACCGATACTTCCATCTTTACGATCCTTATGGGCACTATTTCGGGCTTCAAAAACCGCTAATCCAGACGGACGGATTTCAGCCAAAAGAGGAGCCAGTCCCTGACTGCTCCAAGGGCTGAGCAGAGCAGGATTCAGACGCTCACGCACCAGCTGGGCCAATCGATTTATAGCAGCCTGATGCCTTGGATCACGACTACCATGGGAAATCAGAAGATAAGCTGTAGATGTCACGAGATGTTTTTTAAAAATAAGACTGTCAGGGTGAAATTAATACTCGGGCGAACACCCAACGTCTGCCAAAAAGGACAAAAAGGTTAACGGTTTAAAGCCGTAGTAGGCATACTAACGTATCAGGAAATTCGGCACTAAGCCAAAGACCCGACCATTAAGCACTCCCACAAAACACTGACACACCGATGCCTTTCGAACAGACTCACAAGTACTCCACACACACTTGATAATGTTGCTGGTCAACTCTCAAGGACGTCAAACTTAAGTTTGCCTCTAGCCATCCCAACAGCTAGCTTATGAAGCTAGCTAGCCTACTCACTATATTAGTGTCTACGGAATTCTGTCAGAATTCTGTTGTGTCTGATGCTATTTTCACCATCGCTCCAGCACTAATAATCAATGGTTAGGATTTGCTTAGTAATCCCAGCCCCACTAGCAACTAACTCTCTACCAACAAACTATTCGGAAAAATCATGTAATCGATTGATAGAGATGATATTATAGAAACCTAAAACACGGCGAGCGTAGCCAAGTGGTTAAGGCAGTGGTTTGTGGTTCCACCATTCGGGGGTTCGAGTCCCCTCGTTCGCCCTTCTATCATCTCAATTAGGTTCTGAAAACGAACTTAGCCATAGCAAGATATCCTCTACAAGGTACTAAGCTACGGCCATTGGAGATTGCTATATAGCTTTGAGCCCTCGGTCGGCGGTTATGAACCTAACTGACCGAGGGCTCAAAGCTATTGTTCTATAAAGATGACTTACGTCGATGTAATGGCAGTTGCTTGGGAGCTAATACAAATAGCAACAAAACATAAATCAATACGCTTGTCCCTACATAGATAGCAACACCATCATGATTAGCACTGTTCACAATAACAGACGACTCAGATTGGGCTGATGCGATATGTGTTGTTTCCATAACAGCAATAATTCTCCAGTTTCACCCTATGGGACATCAAAACATCTCCACCTAACGGGTTATCAGGGAGTGTGTCTCATCATGCCCAAGCTACATTCAAAACCCTAAGGTTTATGAGGAAGCCCCCTCGACATCCTTCGTCAGAATCTATAACTGCGAAGGGTTATACCCTTATTTACAGATGCTGTCCAGAGCATAAATTAACGGGTGCAATTATTATTTCATGTGCCACATTGCTTAATGATTTGAATACATACTTCAAATGATATAAATCAGACGCTAGTTTACTAATTGAAAAAGGTTGGGTTCGGGCAGCATTTCATTGTCGTTAGCATTATTAGAAAAATGGCTTCTCGATAATTTTTCTTAGAGGGAAGTCAAAGATTTAGTAGTGCTAAATCCTGAAAAGAGTGTCCTTTCAATTTTCCAAAGCAGAGGACCTTTAAAGTGTTGCCACTGCCTCAAAAGGGATAGTCAGTAACTATTTTGATCGGCGTCTCACCGGGTCTAGATGATTGGATGAACGTTGAGCCCCTTGGCCAAACTCCATATCCCTAAAGTCGGATTTGCATCGGATTCATCCTCGACTGGAATTTCCCACATATTGAGAAATTGATGTATCCTTGCTGGGAAATTGGCAACGCGCCTGGATTAGAACGCTTTACAGGGTCACATGGCACAAATTTTTATCTCGGCAGGCCACGGTGGATTTGAAAATGGGATCCAGGATCTGGGGGCAAAGGTGGAAGACATCACCGAAGCCCAGGAAATGATCCGCATCCGGGATTTGATCGTACCGGAGTTGCGATCGCGAGGATTTCAAGTCCTCTCGGTACCTGACGATCTGAGTCTTCAGCAAAGCATCACCTGGGTAAATGCCCGCAGCCGCACCGGTGATATTGCCTTAGAAATCCATGTGGGTGCCTTTCAAAATACCGCCGTGCGGGGAGCCACTGCTTACTACATTGCCAGTAATTCCGCCCGCAAATCCCATGCTGAGCTAATGTTACTGGCCCTGCTACGCCGTGTGCCCCAGCTACCAAGCCGTGGAGCCAAGCCCGATACGGCTGCTGGCATGGGACGATTGGCCTTCTGCCGCCAGGTGGCACCACCATCAATCTTGATGGAGCTGGGTTACCTGACCAATGAGCGAGATCGGAGCATGCTCTTGAGTCGTCGTCGAGATTTTGCCCTTGGTCTAGCTGACGGTCTAGCGTCCTGGAGTCGAGCCATCACGGGTACGGCCGACCCCACTGAAAAGCCCATCGAGACCCAATTACCCAAGGTGAATATCACCATTAACGGTGGGCGATATGAAGAACAAGGCATCATTGTCAACAACAACTCCTATGTCCCCATTGACCTGGCTGACCGTCTAGGTGTGGATTTAACCAGCACAGAGGACATTCGTCGGGTGCGCTATGGCAATATCGTATATGTCAAAACCGTTGACCTGCGGGACTTTAATGTCTCCATTGGATGGGATGCCGCTAGCCGTACGGTACAGCTTAAGAGTGAGTCTTCCCTAGGCATCTGTCCAGGGCTGATTGACCAGATTATGGGCCACGGCAACACCTCTCAGGTGAATCTGATGATGTTTCTCAAAAATAATAATGAAGAAGCACTGCGTAATTTTCCCGATTTGCCCAAAATTTATCGTGAGGAAGGGGTGATTGAGGGGGTCAATTACGACATCGCTTTTTGCCAGATGTGCGTAGAAACGTCGTTCCTACGCTTTGGGGGTGATGTGAAAGCCTCACAAAATAACTTTGCTGGCATCGGTGCCATTGGGGGAGATGCAGCAGGCGCTGCGTTTCCCAGTGCCCGTATCGGTGTGAGAGCCCAAATTCAACATCTCAAGGCCTACGCCAGCAAGGAACCCTTGGTTCAGGAACTCGTGGATCCACGCTTTCGGTTTGTCAGCCGCAACAGTGCTGTTCTTGTGGATCAGCTGAGTGGTCGCTGGGCCGCTGATCCAAACTATGGCAAGAAAATAATAGCCATGATTAGACGGCTATATGAATCCGCTAAACTACTGTGACGCCATCTATAGCAAATGTCCTGAGGCATTAGGACATTTGTGAATCAGGCCAGCTGCTTCCATCTGAGGCCTCTTGAAATATTCATTGCCTTAATTAACCTGACAGCGGCGATAGGAAGTCTTTTTCACATAAATCGTTCCCACAGACTGCTATCATGCATGGCTAAACCAGCTGGTACCACTGGCTAACTGTCACACACCAACTGGCATACATTCCTGTAGACATTATTCTAAGAACGCTGGTGTCACTCTGGGGTTTAGCTTGGAGCGTTCACCCAAGATTGCGTACGAATTTATTTATTTTCTGGCGCTGTTGATACTCGGGATGCTTTTATCTGCAAGATGCTGCTCCATGGCATATCTAACCGATCGATTCATCCTCCCAATCAGCAACGGCTATTTCTCTATGTTTTAAGCAATTACTGGTGAATAAAATTCACAGCGTGATTGCTCTGCCATTACTACCTAAGTCCCGATAGGGTCTCTCTATTGGATATTCCATAGGGAATCCTAGGATCTAAGCCACGTTTATTCCTGACAATCTGCCATGACTAACACCGATATCTCTTGGCCCCTTAGAGTTTTAACCCTTAGCCGGAGTGGCTGGTGGGGAGCCCTGCTCTGGTTACTGTGGATGCTCCCGGCTAATGCTGCCGAGATCAGGGTTGCCATCCGCAACAGTGTTCAGCAGGTCCAGGTTGGCACCTCCACCACGGGCGTTATCCGCGATAGCCGTGGTCAGGCGGTGATGCAATTGCCTGAACTACAGCCCATCACGGTCGATGCAGACCGTGGACAATTGGAACTTACGGATGGCCGTGACGAGTTTGGTGCCTCCAGCACATTCTGGCTAGAACCTTCAGATGGTGGTGTGGTCTGGATTGGTGACCGCTGGTACCGAGGAAAGGTCAAGCTTGTCCCCAGCGATAACGGATTGACTGCCGTCAACTATGTGAATGTCGACGACTATCTCTACAGCGTTGTCGGTAGCGAAATGCCCAGCAGCTGGCCCCAGGAGGCGTTGCGATCGCAAGCCGTGGCGGCCCGTTCCTACGCCCTTTACCAGCAGCGTAAAGCTAGCGGCAAACCGTTTGACCTCAATAGCAACCAGTCATCCCAGGTTTACAAAGGTCTTGCCGGTGAAGCAGCATCCACCCAATCCGCCGTTGACGCCACCCGTGGCAAAGTCTTAACCCACGGTGGCCGCGTCATCGAAGCGGTATTCCACTCCTCCTCCGGAGGCCATACCGAAAATTCTGAACATGTCTGGTCCACCGCAGTCCCCTACCTCAAAGGTGTGCCCGACTTTGACCAAAACGCCCCAGTCTACAGCTGGCGGGCTCAGTTCTCGCTACATGAAGTCGGCGACCTAATCGGCTATCCCGGCTCCATTGAGGCCGTAGAAGTGTTGAGTCGCAGCCCCCAGGGTCGCGCCAAACGCATGACCATCATTGGTGATGCTGGCACACTGACCATGACGGGCAACACTTTCCGCCAGAAACTAGGATTGCGCAGCACCAAGTTTGACCTTGCCGTCAGCCCCACTAGCATTTCGGTGGCAGGCAATGGCTTTGGCCACGGCATCGGCATGAGTCAATGGGGAGCGCGCGGCATGGCAGAGCGGGGCAAAGGATATGGCGAAATCCTCACCCATTTTTACAAAGGCACTCGCCTAGGCTCAATGTAGCCGCCTTTATGCTTAGCAACTCCGCCCAGGTAGTTGACGTTTTCTAAAAATCAGGCAATTAATAAGTAATCACTTACCTAGGTTCATGGCCCGCCCTCCCAAAATCTCAAACGAAGACATTCTGAGCGCAGCGCGACAGGTCTTCCTAGAGCAAGGGGTGGGGGCATCGACCGTGACCATAGCTGAAAAAGCAGGGATATCGGAAGCCTCTATTTTTAAGCGGTTTGCCACCAAACAGGCCCTGTTTTTAGCAGCCATGGGGGTAACGACAGAGCCCGCTTGGGCCAAGGCACTAGCCACCCAAACACCAACAGCAGCCATTAAGTCGGAACTCACCGAACTTTGCGAACAGATGCTGGGGTTATATCAGGAAGTACTACCACGAATGCTTATGGTTATGAGCCAAGGGAAGGGAAAGCTCCCCCCTAACCCGCCTCCCATACTGCCCCCTCCAATCCGACATAAACGACTGTTAGCCAGATTTCTAGAGCAGGGAATCGACCAGGGATATCTCAAAGCTGGCAATCCTAAAACCATGGCCGCCATCATTGTTGGCACGCTCATCAATAGTGTCATCACCGAGACAATGCTGCATCGACTATCGACTGAAAAGCCAGGGTTACCGAAACTAAGCACGGAGCCCAAGCAGCTGGCCCAGGATCTCATCGACACCCTGTGGACAGGAATTAAGCCAGACTAGCTTGTTGACGCTGCCGAGCGTCAGAATGAGGTTATCTAGAAGATACGGGTCCATTGCCTATCGAACAGATCGACACATTCCCTAAATCAACAACGACTTTTTTTACTTAATTAATAAGTATATGCTTACTTTTTAATTTCATACTTGTTTGGGAGAGTTGCCATGTTGTCCAAGTTTGAATTACATCAGCCCTTTCGCTTTAAGGAGGCGTGGATCAAGTTTTTGCTCATGGGGGTGCTGCTGCTAGGGGGTATCCGGTTTGGACTCGGCCTGCTAGCCGGAAGGCGCTCATCTGACACAGAATTTTTAACCCAGCCCGTCGAACAAAAAACCGTACCAATCCTCATCACCGCTAACGGCACCGTAAATCCCGTACGTTCGATCAACCTTAGCCCTAAGGCCGCGGGGGTGGTGCAAACCCTGTTAGTGGAAGAGGGAGACCGAGTAGAAACAGGCCAGGTGATTGCGCTGATGGATAACGCCGATCTGCAGGGGGACCTGACCCAAATGCAAGGGCAGCTGATACAGCAGCAGGCCAATTTACAACGATTGGTAGTGGGGGAACGGCCAGAGAATATTGCCAATGCCGAAGCCGCGCTAGCCGAAGCTGAGGCCAATCTCCAAGAACTCCGCAACGGCAATCGAGCTGAGGACATTGCCCAGGCCCAGGCTCGGCTACAGCAGTCCCAGGCCACCTTGCAGCAGCGAGAAACCACGTGGGCTCGTTACCAAGAGCTTTACCAGGCCGGAGCCATTTCCCAGGAAGAGCTGGAGCAAAAACAAACCGACCGAGACGTAGCCCGCGCCCAGGTCAAAGAGGCTGAAGAAGCACTGACATTACAAACAGCAGGCACACGCTCCGAACAGCTATCTCAGGCTGAAGCGCGGGTAGAGCAGCAGCGCCAAACCGTTGCCGCCCTCATTGCCGGGAATCGGGTCGAAGACATTGACCAGGCAGAGGGTCAGGTTAAAGCCGCCCAGGGTAGCTTGCAAAGCATCGAGACCAAGATCCGAGATACACAAATTATGGCCCCCTTTGACGGTGTGATCTCGCAAATTTACGCTGAAATTGGCTCGTTTGTCAGTCCATCGATCTCGGGCAGTGGCGGCATCGATTCGTCATCGTCGTCAATTTTAATGCTCTCTAGCAGCCGTAACCAGGTTTGGGTCAATCTGCCCGAATCTCAGATTGCCGATGTTGAGCTGGGGCAGTCCGTTCTTTTTCAAGCCGATGCCTTTCCTGGAGAGAGTTTTAGGGGAGAGGTAGAACACATTGCCACCCAGGCATCTGTCTCTCAAAATGTCACCAGTTTTGAAGTTAAAGGTTCCATTGAACAGCAGGCGGCTGAGCAGTTAAAAATTGGCATGAATGTGGAAGCTCAGTTTGAAATTGGCAGCCTAGACCAGGCATTGCTGGTGCCTAATGCAGCGGTGGTCAGGCGTGTGGAGGGGGAGGGTGTCTATGTACTGAGCGATGAGCGTACCCCCACTTTCCAACCGATTGAAACTGGTATCACCGCTGGCAGCCAAACAGAAGTCATCTCCGGGCTCAACGGAGATGAACAGGTTTTAATTAGCCCACCCGCTGAGACAGAACAGCGCAGTGGCTTTAACTTTCCACCCGCCCCGTAATAGTCTCTCTAGCCACTTCTCTGTCTTAAGCAGCTCTCTGTCTGCTTGCTTTTCATCCCTCGCCACTTCATCCACTATGGTTTCCATTGCCCATAATTCAGCATCCAACCCCCTCAGCTCCCAGGGTATTTCCCGCTTAGAAATTGCCTCCATGGCATTAGATGCCCTCTGGAGCAACAAGCTCCGCAGCAGTCTCACCATGCTCGGGGTAATCATTGGTATTGGTTCAGGCATCTCCCTGACATCCATAGGTGAAGGTATTCAAAAATCAACCGAAGATAGAATTCGCGGCCTAGTCACTGATGTACTACAAGTGATGGCTGGGTCTGCCGAAAGCGGTGGCATCAGTCAGGGACAGGGATCGGTGACTACACTCACCTGGGAAGATGCTCAAGCCATTGAGGAACAAGCTCCATCAGCCACTGTTGTCTCGGCCTATTTACAGCAGCAGGCTCAAATTGTTTATGGCGAGAACAATACGTCGACTACGGTCTATGGTACCGATCTGGCCCACCCTGAAGCCCGCAATACCTTCCCCGAGAGTGGCCGTTTTTTTAATGATGAGGAACTTGCTATAGCAAGTTCCGTAGCCGTGATTGCCCCTACGGTGCAAAAGAATCTCTTTCCTAATCAGGCAAACCCCATTGGTGAGAACATTCGTATCCAAGGAGAGATCTATAAGATCATCGGCATTATGGAAGTGAAAGGCTCCCAGGGGCCTCAAGATCGTGATGATGCCGTGTATATTCCTTTGACCAGTATGTCTGCGCGGATTATTGGCAATAATTCACTCATGGGGGTAGCGGTCAACGGGATTTACATTAAGGGCGAAGACGAAAGCCAATTAGACACGATCCGGTTTCAAGTAGAGAATATTTTACGCTTGCGTCACGGCATTATCTCCCCCGAGGAGGATGACTTTCGGATCACGAATCAGGCCGATATTCTAGAAACCCTGACCACTATTTTGGGACTGTTGACTACGCTAATTGTTGCGATCGCAGCCATCTCCCTGGTCGTTGGCGGCATTGGTATTGCCAACATCATGCTGGTCTCCGTCGTTGAACGCACCCGAGAAATCGGCATTCGCAAAGCCCTTGGGGCCACTGAACGAGACGTCCTCAGCCAGTTTCTCGCCGAATCTATCGTCATCTCAGTCATCGGCGGCGGCATTGGCATTGTTCTTGGTGTGGGCGTCACCTTTATTTCAGCCACGGCCTTTGGCTTTCCCTTTATCCTCTCCACCACAGCCATCGGAGCAGGTGTGGGGCTTTCTACCTCCGTCGGTCTGATTGCAGGGGTAATTCCCGCTCGCAATGCGGCCCAGCTTGATCCCATTGTGGCCCTCCGCAGCGACTAATCTTGCCCTGTGGAGATGATGTGGAGACGTTCCATGGAACGTCTCTACAGAAATCGATGGATCATCTCTTTAATAACCTCCATGATTACCCTAGAAAACATCACCAAAACCTACCATCTGGCCGATATAGAGGTGCCTATTTTACGGGGCATTGACCTGCATATTGAAGCCAGCGATTACGTATCTATCATGGGAGCATCGGGCTCCTGCAAATCTACATTAATGAACATTATCGGCTGTCTCGACCGTCCTACGGCAGGGGAGTATTATCTGGAAGGGAGAGAACTCACTACCCTGGATAAAAATGAACTGGCCTATATCCGCAACCAACAGATTGGTTTTGTCTTTCAACAGTTCAATTTATTGCCCCGCGCCACCGCCCTCGAAAATGTCATGCTGCCCATGGTCTATGCCGGCATTCCTAAAACGGAGCGCAGGATCAGGGCAGAGGCGGCCCTCACCCACGTCGGCTTAAGTGACCGCATGGCCAATCGGCCCAGTCAGTTGTCTGGGGGGCAGCAGCAGCGAGTTGCGATCGCACGTGCCCTGGTCAACCAGCCCGCCATTCTGTTAGCAGACGAACCCACCGGAGCCCTTGACACCCAAACCTCTCAAGACGTGATGAACCTGTTCCACCAACTCAATGAGCAACAGATAACCGTAGTTATTATCACCCACGAAACCGAGGTGGCAGCACAAACCAAACGCCGCATCCGCATCCAAGATGGCCAGATTATCGCCTAGAGCGTTGCCTAAAGCTTGGTCCCACACTCAGAACAGAATCGATGGGACGCCTTGTTATCACTGCCACAGTTGCTACAGTGGATGACTTCCACCGTGCGCTTAGTGGCAGGTTCCGGCAGGCCAATCATTTGAGAATTGTTTTTACCCGGTGGCACCATGGGGTAACAGTTTTCATCACGACGGACCCAAACATCCAATAGAACCGGGCCATCATAGGCAAACATATCGACAATGGCCTGATCTAGCTGCTCAGGAGACTTCACCACAATCCCCTTGACCCCAAAGGCCTCAGCTAGCTTTTCAAAGTCAGGCATCCCCACTTCCATATTCGAAGAGGCATAGCGCTCACCGTAGAACCCTTGCTGCCACTGGCGTACCATGCCCTGCCAGCCGTTGTTTACGATGACGGTTTTCACCTTGATGTTGTACTGGGCCAGGGTTGCCAACTCCTGCAGGTTCATTTGAAAACTAGCGTCGCCGCTAATGCAAACCACCGAGTTGTCGACCCCCCCCCGTTTTAACCCCCACACCGCAGGTAGGCCCAAGCCCCTAGTGCCAAAGCCCG
>CALBPH010000633.1 GCA_937899365.1 uncultured Leptolyngbya sp. | reverse complement strand
AGGGGTAAGTCCAGGTAGTTTTTGGAGTCCTGTAATCAGGGCATCGCGGGCAGGGGGAAGCCAGTCCCAGGTTTGTTGCTGAAAGGAATGGTCTTTGAGGGCTGCGATCGCAGCTACTGCCGCCAACGTATTCACCGGCCACGGGTCTCGCCATTGCTGCCAGCGTTTTAGATAGTTGGGATGGCCAATGGCATAGCCCAGACGTAGACCCGGCAGACTGTAGAACTTAGTTAGCGATCGCAACACAATCAGATTAGGAAAGTCCAGAATCACATCTAGTAAACTCTGTTGCTGATCCGGCGGCAAAAAGTCCATAAATGCTTCATACACTACCACCAGCGAAAACTGCACAAGATAAGGCAATAAATTCTCACGCGGCGTAAGCGTGCCAGTGGGATAGTGGGGATTGTTGAGTAACAGGCCACAGTTAGGAGATGCCGTGATGTTGGTCTGGGGTGGCATAGTCTCCAAATTCATTGGCACAGGGATCACCCTGGCGTTAAAAGCTTTGAGCCCTCGCTGATAGTCGGCAAATGCAGGCGTTACCAGGTAGGTAGCGTCTAACTGGGCCAGCTCTCGACCAATCCAGGTTAATAACTCCGCTGCTCCATTGCCGGGAAGAATCCAGTCCATGGGCAGATTATGAAAATCGCTGAGGGCCGATCGCAGCTGAGTGTAGTTAGGTTCAGGATAGGCCGTTAGGTTCTGAAGCTGCTCCGCCAGGGTCGTTAGTACAGATTGGGGAGGTCCCAACGGGTTAATGCTGGCAGAAAAATCTAAAATCTCTTCTGGTTTGCAATTGGCCAGATGAGCTGCCCAATTACGATTACCACCATGGGTAGGACGATATGAACCAGATAGAGAAGGAGAAGCAACCATTACACTGAATCGAGATATGATCGGAGGGAGCTAAAACTGGTTGCTTGGGGTCCCTCCGAGTTCCCCAAACCCCCATGGCTAGGGCCGGGAGGCCGCCCTAAAACCCAGCCTACTGGGTTGTCCTCAATTGTATTGAATAAGGGGGTACGGCGGGGACGATTAATCTGGTTATCGCATTGTTGTTTGACACGATAGGGAATATTAAATTTTCTACTCTAAAATGTAAAGCAACAGCGCTCCTAATCCAAGCCAGAGTAGAAAGCACAGCCGATTTAACTGTAAACATGCTCGAACTACATTGGGTGTTATCTTCTGCACTGGATCGCCCATCAAGGGTTTCACTTTAACCACACCTTTATAAACGTTTGTGCCACCCACCTGTACCCCCAAGCTAGCGGCATAGGCGCATTCACTCCAGCCAGAGTTAGGGCTGGGGTCTGCCGCCGCATCTCTCTGACAGAGGGCAATAACTGTCCGAGGTTTTCTAGAAATTAGCGCCAAAGTCAATACCGTCAGACGGCAGGGCAACCAGGTTAAAGCATCTTCGAACTTGGCACTACACCAGCCGATGTCGGTGTAGGGAGCTTCTCGATAGCCCACCATGGAGTCCAGGGTGCTGGCGGCCTTATAGGCCAGGGCTAAGGAGGCGCTACCTAGAGGTGTGGCAGCCCCGACTAGGGCATAGAATAAAGGCCCCATAATGCCATCGACGCTATTCTCAGCTACGGTTTCAAACACGGCTCTAAGGATTTCGGGTTGCTCCAGGGACTGGGTATCGCGACCGACGTAACGGCTGAGATGCTCACGGGCCGTGGGGATATCACCTTGGGTCAAAGGGGTTAGCACATCTTCTGCCGCATCCCTCAGGCTACGTCCGGCGAAACAGGACGCGACTAGGATGATTTCTAAACTAAGGCCAATCCAGGGATGGAGCCAATGTGCGATCGCAACCGCTGCCCAGCCCACAACCGCACTTCCTCCAACTAAAAGAACAGTCAGCAATATGCCGAGTCCCTTCATAACCGTCGCCGATTGTGTAGTCTTAAAAGCCAGGTTGGTATATCGCTGAATCTACCAGCCCATCCCCTGCACCGGGTGGGGCCAGTGCCACGGGTCGCCGACCAAAAAGTCGAAGACTGCTGCGCTGATTAAAACAATGGCGGTATATCCCTCTGTCAAATCGGTCATGGTTTATCCATCATGTCCCTTGGTCCATCTCCATCAACCCACATCCCCTGACACGAATGAAAGCACTGTCTGTCCTTGGTACGTCTTCTAATGCTGGTAAAAGCTGGATTGTTACGGCCCTGGGGGCCTGGCTGCGGCGACAGGGGGTGAAGGTGGAGCCCTTTAAGGCGCAAAATATGTCCAATAATTCCTACGTCACATTGGAAGGGGGGGAAATTGGCCGCGCCCAGGCGGCCCAAGCGGCGGCCTGTGGGGTGCGTCCGGTGGCGGAACACAACCCGGTGTTGCTCATGCCATCGGTAAATGGCACCTCGCAACTGGTGCTGTTGGGGGAGCCAAAACAGCATATTCGGGCGGGGGACTATTACCAGCACATTGAGGATATCTGGCAGGTGGTGGCCCAGACGCTGGAGGAATGGCGCGATCGCTGCGATGTTTTGCTGCTAGAAGGGGCGGGCAGCCCGGTGGAGCTGAACTTGATGCATCGGGATATTGTGAACCTGCGACCGATTCAGTATTTGCAGGGGCGCTGGCTGCTAGTGGGCGATATTGAGCGCGGGGGTATTTTCTCTCAAATTATTGGTACCCATACGTTGATACCAGACCCGGCAAAGTCCCTGGGGCTGGGGTTTATGGTCAATAAATTTCGAGGCGACCTCAGGCTATTTGATACGGCGGGGGAGCATTT
>CALBPH010000632.1 GCA_937899365.1 uncultured Leptolyngbya sp. | reverse complement strand
GACACTACCCTGCTTAGCTTGAGTTTTTCAACCTCCCCAAAACAGCTATTGAGCCTTAATTTTTTGATGCCTGGCATGACAACTGAGGCAAACGCAAATAGAAAGCCTGCTATGAGAGAACATAACAAGGTTGCTAAGATCAAAATGATTTGAAAGCCCATCGTGGCTGACATGGGAAAAATCTCCTAAATTTTCTCGACAGGTTTAGCGTACGGAAACTGTCGAGGCGGGGCTGTCAAATTCTTGTGGGACTATTACAATCTTGCGCTCAATCCATCCACATAGCGTTGCAAAATCAATATCTGCTGCTGCTGGCTTAGGGACGTTGCTTGAATTAAGGTATCTAGACTTACACCATTGACTAACGCTAGCAGCACATTAGCTTCCTGCTCTGGGTCCACATCGGAGCGAATATCCCCCTGACGTTGAAGCGTGACCAGTTCTTGGATAATCATTTGCCGCAGTTCCCCAGCACTTTGCTGATGATCTGCCATCAGGTCGGCTCGACCGACGGCGTAGCCTAGGAATGCCACCCACACCCGCAGAATTTCTTGTCGCTCTTGATCGATGGGCAAAAAGGATGACAGCATCGCCACTAAGCGATCGCAGCCAGACAGATCGGTCACTGCCCGCTCCATCAATACCTGCAATCGCGCCGCCACCTGATGCAGGGCAAACAAAATCAGTTCCTGCTTATTACGGAAATAGTGGGGCACCACCCCCGTTGTACAGCTCATCTCCTGGGCAATGGCTCGCATACTGGTGCGGTCCAGCCCTTCCCGGACGATCACCTGCCAGGCGGCTTCTGAAACTTCAAGACGTCGATCGCTTTGAGCCATTGGGATTTGCGAAATTCTATACTGCTGTGTTGACAATTTATCATAACAGTTGTTATATTCATTGCATAACAACTGTTATGAGGTTGCGGCCATGCAGTCTGAAGTGCTTCTTGAGCCTATGATTCCTATGCCCCGTAAAGGCTTGAAGGGCCAGCTCGACCGATTTATTGGCCCAGGGGCGACTCCGGCGGAACTGGTGTTGCAGTTGCTGCCCTCGGTGGTGGCTGCAATCGCAGCTCCTCTCTATGCCTTGACGCTTCCCATTGACTGGACTCCTTGGCAGCTGGGTGCGATCGCAATTTTGGGCTTTGATTTAGTCGGCGGTGTTTTGACCAATGCCACGGCTGCGGCCAAACGCTGGTATCACCGTCCTGGCCAGGGATGGCGGCAGCATATGGCCTTTGTGAGTGTGCATTTATTCCACATTGGGCTGGTGGCGCTGCTGTTTCGTGGCGGTGATGGCCTGTTTTTTGTGGGTGTATCCAGCTATCTGCTACTGGCGGCGGGGCTAATTTTGGCCAGCCCGCTCTATCTGCAGCGACCGGTTGCCCTGGGATTGTATGGACTGATCTTGGTTTGCGATCTCACTCTTTTCACCCCCACCCCAGGCTTGGAATGGTTCCTACCCCTATTTTTCCTAAAGCTACTGATCAGTCATTTGCTAAAGGAATCTCCTTATCGTCCAGACAATAGCCGCTAGGACGCTCTTTTCTACAAACCGTTATATTCTTTTTGAGGCCAACACCATGACATTACAAATCAAACATTATGTTGCCGGTTTACTCGGAATTTCCGGCATTGCCCTTGGCACATTAGTGCCCGGCGGCCCCATCGAAACCCGTAGTTTTGTTCACATTAATCTCCTAACGCTGGGAATGTTTAACACGTTTTTGACAACGTTAGTGCTCGGTAGTCTGCTCTTGATTTACTTTGTTTTACAGTCTAAGCCATGGGCCATGCTCACAGCTGCAGGCATTGGGGTGTCCTATCTCGGAGTATACGGCCTAGACTTAGCCAAAATCTTTCCCGTATCACCCGATGCCATGCCACCCGCTCTACTAGCCATCGAAGTAGTAGGAACAATTCTCTCATTTCCCCTAATAGCACTGTCAATTCAGGCCCTACAAGCCTACAAACAAAGAACATTTGCCACCATCCCCTTCCCCTACCCAAATAATCCTCACCGCCTCCAACTGCCAAAAATTATTCTTGCCATCAGCCTAGGCATAGCAGCACTCACCATTATCACATTCGCCACATCCTCAGCCATGGGCCTTTAAGTATCGCCGTTTCCACCCAAAACCTTCCGCAGAAACCAGCTCAAAATCTAAATAATCGTCCCCACCGTAACCCCAACTCAACGCCATTCAGGATAACCCAGTAGGCTGGGTATTAGGGCGGCGTCCCGGCCCTAGTCATGGGGGTTTGGGGAACTCGAAGGGACCCCA